>NZ_DATIDY010000135.1:0-17241 GCF_035456085.1 Flavobacterium sp. | reverse complement strand
TCGATTTTTAAATCCCCTTTAAACGAATCTTTTGTCCATAAAACGGCATTGTAGGCATCATCTCCTTCGATGTTTCCTGGATTAAAAAGCATTCCTTCTTTTGTGTTTTTAATATCAGCATGAAGTCCGTCCAAAAACCATTTGGATCGCCAATCTTTAGTTCCCGAATCATTAAATTGCAGTTGCCATTGTTTGGATTGATTTAGTTTTTCAAAATCAGCTAAGTCTGAATTTTGACTTTTTGCCAAAGTCGAGATAAAAAGTAATAAAATGAGAAGAGTAATTTTATCCATTTTCAATTAATTTGATCCCGAAGTTAGTTATTTATGCTGAAATTACGAACTTGATTCTCACACAACAACTATAAACTAACAATAAACTTCAGCTATCGCTTCGTTTTCCAGCAATTCCACCAAAGTGTTTTCTTCGGCATTCAAATCAGAGTTTTTAGGGTTTGGTTTGTAGTTCCAAATTGTGCCTTTTTCAAAAGCGGCAATTACTGTTGGATGCACATAATATTTTTTGCAAACCGTGCGTGTGTTTCCCAATTTTGAAGCCACTTCGTCAAGAACCTGAACGATTTTGCGTTTGCAATCAGTTTGATTTTCCGCTGGAGTCAATTGTTGAAAAGCTATTAAAGCATTTACCGTTCCAGACCAAGCACGAAAATCTTTTGCAGTAAAATCTTGTTGGGTTATTTCTTTTAAATAATTATTAATATCTGCTGAACCGATGCAATGATGTTTGCCATCGTCATCATAATATTGAAACAAATCCTGACCAGGAATATCTTTGCATTTTTTTACAAGATTGGCTAACTTTTTACTTTGAATGCTGATTTTATGGCTAACACCTTTTTTTCCAATAAAATTGAAATAGATTTTTGAATCCTGGAAACGAACATGCTTGTCCTGTAAAGTTGTCAAACCAAAAGACCCGTACAATTTTTTATAAGCCTCATTACCAATTCGAATATTGGTCAGTTCAATTAATTTAATGACTAGCGCCATGACTTTTTCGTATGGAAGTCCGCTTCGGTTTAAATCTTTATCGACTTTTTGGCGTATGTAAGGTAGAGCATTTGCAAAACTTCGCAGCCTGTAAAATTTGGATTGGTTTCGTATTTTATTCCACTGCGGGTGATAGCGGTATTGTTTTCGACCTTTTGCATCGATACCAGTTGCTTGAAGATGCCCATTTTCATAAGGCGAAATCCAAACAGATTCCCAAGCGGGAGGAATGACCAATTTTTTGATTCTTTCGAGAATTTCTTTGTCACGAAGCACTTTTTTACAATGATCAACAAAAATAAAATCGCCATTTTTTCTCTGACGATAATAGCCTGAATCACACTTTACAGCATAGCGCAATCCTATGGATTTTGCAGTGATTTTTGAATCTCGGCCAATTTTTTCGAGTTTAGATTGTAAGCGTTTCATTGCAATAAATTAATCGAATTTGGTCTGGTCTTTTTGCCCTTTTATGGCTAAATCATTCAAAACCATTGCAGCACTTTTATCGGTATAGGCAGATAATCCAGCCACATAAACACCTTTTTCGCCAGTGTTAGATTTTATACCAAAAACGGTAGCTTCATCTCCAGGATCGCTTTCACCTTCATAACGATAAATGTGTACGATTTGGAAGTCATTCGGATTATTAATGATTTTAGATTCCTGAATGTTGAAATCAACTGTAAAACCTTTTTCTTTTAATTCTTCTAATGCTCTCGAAACAGTAGCATAATGATATATTTGTTTGTCCATGACTTTGATTTTTAATAATATATAAAATTAAGTTCATGCGACTTTCTTGCTGTTATAGAATTACAGATTAGAATTGTAAAATTATGTGTTGGCGGCTTTAGATTATCGTATGACATAAAAAAAGAGGTAAGAATGAACTCACCTCTTTATTATTTATTAAAAAATTATTTAATATGTGTATGCGAAAGCTTCCATTTGAGAATCAGTTTGGTTCGTAATAACCACAAATTGAAAGCCTTTTTCTGCGGCTTGTTTTTTTATTCTAATAAAAGCCTGTTCGATCCAATCTAATTTGGTTTGTCCTTTGGGTTTATGAATTGTGGTCGTTAATGTTGCGACCTGATTCAAGCCATTTATCTGAGAATTGGTTAAAAGTTGAACTTTTTTATAACCAGATTTTCCAGAGACATCTACTTTTGAATTTTCAATTAGAACTGCATTTGTTGATTTATCAATTACTTTGTCAATCGCAAAAAGACTTATTTCATTTACGGTACTGCTTCCCGGCAGCGAATAAAAAACCATGTTGTTTTTGGTAGTAACATAATTTACTTCCATTTTTTCTCCATTTTGTTTTACAATAATATGTGAGTCCGCAAATAGAAAGGAAGTAAATAAAGTAAGTGCAAGTGTCAGTATCGTTTTCATAGGTAGTTAATATTTGAATTAAATTTAAGTGTATAAAAATTTTTTTCCGAACACATTGAAGCGTTGGAATTTGTTCTTAAGCAAATAAATGAAATTCGGGAGGCGGATTTGATAAATCCAAAAACACTGATTGAGGTATTGTATTTATGTTATAAAAATTTACAACATTCTCAACTTTTGCCTGAAATGGAATATTGAACGAAGGTGAAAAGTCATAAACTATTTCAAATTTTTTCTCTTCATCAGATTTGCTTTCTGGGAGAGCTTCTTTTTTATCATCAACATTTTTTTCGGATGTTGTTTTTATGATATACGTAACACTAGCGCTAATCCAAGTAAGACTTAACAGCAGGCAGAGGGAATAAAGTGCTATTTTATGTGTTATTTTCATATTGGTAAATATATATTGAAAATCCAGCAAAATCAAATGCTTTAACAGAGTTTTGACTATTTTGATTTGATGATGAAATGCATCAAAAATTATGTAAAGAAGGGAAGCATATATTTTGTTGTTTTATATTTGTGGCAGCAATCCTATTTGGTGAATTAGAATAAATAATTGTATGATAAAGAAGTTGATTTTTTTAATGGCGGTAATTTTTTGTCTCTATAGTTGTAATAAGAAAGAAACTAACGGTAAGATCAGAAAATTTTACAAAGCTTCACAAGGAGATAGTATAGCTTATCTTTCATTGGTTTTTACAAAAAATACTTTTTATGGTGAATACGAAATTAGATATGGTCAGTTAGGAAAAGATTCTGGAGCCGTTCGTGGAAATCGCTTTAGAGATACTTTAAAGGGGGATTTTTGCTATAGATCTTATGGTGGTGATATAAAGAGAGCTCCTTTTGTTGTACTTGAAAAGGATCAAAATCTAAAACTTGGCACAGGAATAATATCAACTTATATGACTATACCTTTTTATGTAAAAGGTACTTTAAAATTCAAAGAATCCAATTTTTTGTTTGAACCAATTGATAAAAAACAATTCGAAAATTCATTTAAGTAAGATGTTTTTTTAAGAATCAGTTTTATTATTTCTTTAAAATTCCTTTTTCAACGCTTTCATTAATTAAATTTTCGGCATAATTCCAGATGGATTCAGAACCATTTCCAATTACTTTTTTCTTATCATAGACTTTTTGATAGGGCACATTATATTCTACCCAAGTTCCTCCATTATTTGAAGTATTTTGAAGCAAAGGCTCAAACCGATCCATTGATTTTGCAAATTTTGCTTCATCAGTCAGACCATCTTCAAATTCTTGCCAGATAGCAATAAACTCTTCGGCTTGTTCTGTTGGCAAAAGACCAAAAATTCTCTTCGCTGCAATTAATTCTTCTTCGGTATTAACATGGTTTTTTGTGGTGTCGTAAAGAAAAACATCACCAGAATCAATTTCGACAATATCATGGATCAGCACCATTTTCATTACTTTTAAAACGTCAATTGGTTTGTTCGAATGTTCAGCTAATACAATGGTCATCATCGCCAAATGCCAGCTGTGCTCAGCGTCATTTTCGCATCGGTCGCTGTTGAATAATTTGGTTTTGCGTTGAATGTATTTTAGCTTGTCAATTTCTTTGATGAAAGCTACTTGTTTTAATAAATTTTCAGTCTGCATTATATTTTAAATTTTGAAAGAATGGCATTGGCAATATTACATTTGAATGTTGAGGTATTTATTCTTCGGGGCTGATGTATTTCAGTGCTTCGTCTAATTGTGTGGTGTCAAAATATTTTTCTTCGAAAGCGGAATTAAATAAACTCAGGACCTTGTTTTCAATTTTGACAACTGTCTCGATAAAATCAGAATGGGTTACAACAGCGCAACGTCCTAGTTTGCCAAAGTGTGTCATTCCCCAAAATTCGCCTTTTAAGAAGCCTTTTATTTCCATGTTTTTCATTATCGACATGTCTTTGACTTTGATTAGTATGTTGACATGTGCAAAACCCTGGCTTATTTTTTCTTCAAAAAGTTTTTCGATTAATTGTGCGTCTGTCTCTGTGAAATTTTCAGTTATTTCCAAAGCGAGAGCATTTCCCTTGAATGTTTTAATTTGAGTGAGCATGATATAAATTTTTAAAATGAAACTCTTTGCAAGTTACAAATTATGATTGCAGATTAATGAACTATGATTTTAGATTGGAGATTTTGAATCTTGACTTTTGAAGTTGAATCTTGACTTTTGCGTGAGGGATAGAAGCAATCCGCCGCAGCGGAGCGGATAGCCCGACCGCGTTGAGTAAAGGGGCTTTGTAAGCGTTCATATAAGTAAGCCACTTTACTGAACGTGGTCACGCCCAGATTTTAATTTTAGTTTTTTGGTTCTATCCAATAAGGATTTGCCTTGAGTTGCTCGACAACATAGCGAATTACTTTTTGTCCTTTCAGACTATTACCTACCTGGTCCAACGGCGGAGAGACCACCGCAATTCCAAATTTGCCAGGACAAACAGCTATTAATGCACCGCCAACGCCGCTTTTGGCGGGAAGTCCAGAATTGTAAAACCAAATTCCGGAATCATCATACAAACCTGCGATTGACATGACTGGCAACGTGTACATTACAGTTGCCTGACTCACTACTTTCTTTTTGGTGATTGGGTTAACGCCGCCATTAGCAAGTGTCGAAGCCATTATTGCGAGGTCTTTTGCAGTCACATTCAAAGCACATTGCTTGGTGTAAATATCAGTAGATTCAACAGGATCAAAATACATTCGGCCGTATGCTTGCAGTAAGTGCGCAATGGCCTGATTGCGCAAATTATCTCCTGCCTCACTTTTGTATACAGGAATATTCATAGAAAGTGGTCTTCCTGCAAAGTCGCTCTGTATTTGCACAATTGATTTCCATTTAGCAATGGAATCGGCACCTTTTACAAGGCTAACAGCGGCAATAGCACCAGGATTTACGAGAGGATTTATTTCTTTTCCTTTTTGCATTTCTATGGCCACAATAGAATTAAAACGCATTCCAGTGGCGTCAACTCCTATTTTGTCCTGGATGACCTGAGGACCTTGTTCGTCCAACACTTTTGCCATTGTAAATACTTTGGAAACGCTTTGTATTGAAACCATTGATGTAATATCTCCTTTTGTGTAAACCGTTCCATCGGTAGTTACGATTGCGATCCCAAAAATATTAGGATCAACATTGGCGAGTTCTTTAATATAATCTGCGTTTTTTCCTCCTTGAAGGTCTTTGAATTTGGTGAATGCTTCATCGATTACATTCTGAATATTCGGTTGAGTAAGTGATTTTTTTTGGGCTTGGATTTTTTCGATTTTGGAAAAATTGACAATCAAAAGAAGAACAATCAAGAATTTTAGATTTTCAAAAAAGAAGAGTTTTTTCATAGTGCTTAATTTTTTAGGGAATTAAAAATAATGGGGGCAACTATCAAAATGATTATAAAGATAATCAATAACTTTTTTTTGGTCTAATTTTTTACGGAATGAATTGTAGGATAGTGAATTGTGATTTTAGAGAATTATTGTATTTCATATTTGGTTTAGAGTAGCGCTGAGTTCAATCCGTGCCTACAAAGAATATAATTTTATTGAGTTGAATCTTTACGGGAGCGGATTGAAAATGCGCACTAGTGGGGTTATGGTAATCCATAACAGAAATCAGACATTTTTCATTGCGAGCTGTATTCTTTCTATTTGTTTTAAATGCCTAATTATATGATTGATGTAAAACTGAAATGTGTCTCCTAATTTTAGTTTAATTAAACTCGAAATTGAAGTTGGAATTTTAACTTTATTCAAGCTTGCGTTTCTAGATTGGTTCAATAAGTCCAAAAGTTTGATTTGCTGACCAATAAATTTATCTATGACAGCTGTGTCAAGCTTTGCATTCAATGGGTTTTTATCTTTAAAAGTTTTCATTTTGTTGAGTTTTTCTTTGGGCAACATACTTTTTGCAAAGTAATTTCCCAATAGTCCACTTTTAAATTCACTTTCGGGTTTGCTGGTAGAAGTTTTTAATTTGGTTTCTATTTGTGGCAAGTAAAAGTCTCCGTACAAATTCAGGTGCTCCAAACATTCTAAAATGCTCCAGGAAGTATTGTTTTCTTTCCACGTTAATGTATTCAAATCAAAGGTTTTTAGGTTTTCAGCCTGATTTGTAATTTGTCTTGTCTGCTCTAAAAACTGCTGTATTAATTTTTCGGATTGCATAATTTCAATTTTTTATACAAATGTTAAAAAAGTATTTTTTAGAAATATTGATTGAAATCAAGATTTTTTGAGTCGTGACAAAGTTTCTGGACTCATTCGCATGTAATTGGCAATATGTTTGTTTGGGATTTCTTGAAAAAGTTGCGGACTTCTTTTTAAAACTCTTTCGTATCTTTCTTTTGGTGAATTAGTCAGAATATCAATTTCGCGTTCCATTTGTTGAATGACCAAATTTTCTAAAATTTTCGTCCACAAAGTTCTGTTGCTTTCAGTTTCCAAAAAAAAATCGATTTGTTGTTTAGTTATCACTTTTATGATGGTTTTTTTGATCGCCTGTATAAATAAGTCAGAAGGCTTTTCTGTTAAAAAAGAGTCTAACGAAACAATTATATTTTCTTTGTACCCAAACCGAATCGTTTGTTCTTCATAATCGTCCAAAACAAAAATTCTCAAACTTCCACTTTCCACATAATAAATATTGGTGTCAATACTACCTTTTACTTTCAGAAATTCGTTTCTGTTGATGGTGATTGTCTTGTTAGAAAGTGCAACAATTTCTTTCATTGTTTGTAAATCTTAAAGGTTTAGTATGTTAGATGAGTTGTGGAGATTTATTCCAAAATTATTCTCAAACCAAAGATATTCATTGGTTTAGATTTTACAAAAAAAGTGGACAGGATGATTAGCTTCTAAAAAAAAACGACCGAAAAATTAATTTCAGTCGTTTACTATTTAGCGATTTTAAAATCTATCCTAAGAAAGCTTTTAATTCCTCGTATGTTTTAATTTTGGTACTTACTTTCTCTTTGTTCATTACGCTTTCTATTTGCTGCGGTAATGGTAAAGTTACTCCTAAAGCTGGCTCTACTACATCCAAGAACTTGATAGGATGTGCGGTTTCAAGAAAGATACCAATTGCGTTTGGAATGTTTTGTAATTCTTTTTTCAGTCCCAAATAACCAACAGCGCCGTGTGGTTCTGCGATGTAACCTCTTTGGTTGTAAATGGCTTTCATTGCTACCAAAGTTTCTTCGTCAGTATAAGTGTACGAACTAAAATCTTTTTTGAATTGCTCCAAATCATTTTGGTACATCTCCTGAATACGGATAAAATTACTTGGGTTCCCAACATCCATAGCATTTGAAATCGTTGCGATAGATGGTTTTGGGTCATAAATTCCGTTAATAAGGAATCTCGGAACAGTATCATTTACATTTGTAGATGCTACGAAATGCTCTACTGGTAATCCTAGTTTTTTGGCAATGATTCCTGCGCAAATATTTCCGAAGTTTCCACTTGGGCAAGAGAAAATTAATGGTTTGTTTTGCGATTTCAATGCTTTGTAAGCAAAGAAGAAGTAAAACATTTGCGGCAACCAACGCGCAATATTAATAGAATTGGCAGAAGTCAGGTGTACGTGTTCTAAATCTTTGTCCAAAAACGCTTTTTTGACCATGTCTTGGCAATCATCAAAAACACCATCTACTTCAAGAGCTTTTATGTTTTGCCCCAAAGTCGTTAACTGTTTTTCTTGAATGTCGCTTACTTTTCCAGAAGGATAAAGAATCACTACATCAACACCTTGAACACCTAGAAAACCACTGGCAACAGCACCTCCAGTATCTCCAGAAGTTGCTACTAATACAGTATTTTTGTTATCTTTTTTGTCTTTATTAAAATAGCCTAAACAACGTGACATGAATCTAGCTCCGACATCTTTGAACGCCATTGTAGGTCCATGAAACAATTCAAGGGAATAGATTCCGTTTTCGACTTCCACCAAAGGGAAATCGAAACATAGAGTTTCGGCAATGATTTGTTTTAGAGTATCAGCAGGAATTTCGTCTCCCACAAATTGTTTGATCGCTTCAAAAGCAATTTCTTCATGTGATAAATTTTCGATATTGTCAAAAAAACTTTGAGCTAGGGGAGTAATTGTTTCAGGGAAATACAAACCTTTATCGGTTGCCAATCCTTGAATTACTGCTTCTTGAAACGAAACGTTTGGTGCATTATGGTTTAAACTGTAATATTTCATTTTTTTTAAGTCCTTAGTTGTTAGTCTTTAGTTTTTAGTGATTAGTCCTTAGTAATAAGCATAAAACTATGGACTAATCACTAATTACTAAATTATTTTCATTCCTTCGTCATTTACTTTAGAAACGTGAATTTCGTATGGTAAATTCATTTCTTCGTAAACAGCACTCATGGCTTTGGCGATTTTATCGGCGTTTTCTTTCCCTTTGCTTAATGCGAAAATAGAAGGACCAGAACCTGATATTCCAGAACCTAAAGCGCCATTTTCGTAAGCAGTTTGTTTTATTAAATCAAATCCGGGAATCAACATTGAGCGAATCGGTTCGATGATTTCGTCGTGTAACGAACGTCCGATCAATTCATAATCTTGAGTGTATAATCCTGCTACCAATCCGCCAACATTTCCCCATTGCGTAATAGCACTTTTTAGAGAAACGTTTTGCTTTAATACCGAACGGGCATCAGATGTTTTTAACTCAATTTGAGGATGGACTACCGTAGCATATAATTCAGATGGGCTGTCGATTTTGATAATATCCAAAGGATTTGAACTTCGCACTAATGTAAAGCCTCCCAAAAGAGCAGGGGCAACATTATCGGCATGAGCGTTTCCACTAGCAAGTTTTTCGCCTTGCATAGCAAATTTTACTAATTCTTTTCTAGTAAAAGGACGACCTAGTAATTCATTGATTCCAAAAACCGCACCGGCTGAACTAGCAGCACTGCTTCCAATTCCGCTTCCCGCTTTGATGTTTTTGTAGATTTCAATTTCAAAACCAAATTCAGTTTCCACTTCTTCCAGCATTGCCAGAGCAGCAACACCTGAAACGTTGTTTTCGGTCTCCATTGGTAAATCGGCACCGACTATTTTGGTAATGCGAACACCTTTCACATCTGATTTGCGGACAATCATTTCGTCACCAGCAGTGGCCAAACATAATCCGAGTACATCAAAACCACACGAAAGATTCGCAATTGTAGCGGGGCAAAATAGTTTTATTTCATTCATTTTTTTATAGATTCTAAGAAACTGAGTTTCTAAGTTTCTGAGATGGCTTAGCATCTTAGAGACTTAGAATCTCAGTAACTTATTTTAAACATTTCCTATTCGAATTACATCTGCAAATATACCAGAAGCAGTAACCGCTGCTCCGGCACCAGCACCTTTGATTAATAACGGCTGATCAACATAACGATCTGTATAGAATAAAACAATGTTGTCTTTTCCTTCCAAATTATAAAACGGGTGATCTTTTGGTATGAATTGTAGACCTACGCTTGCTTTTCCATCCTCGAATTGAGCGACAAATTTTAATCTGCTTTCTTTTTCATTTGCTTCCGCTAAAATAGATTCGAAGTGTCTTGCATGTTCTTTTAATGAGGCAAAAAATGCTTCATTATTAGTTGTTCCCATGCAGTCTTTTGGGAGGAAAGATTTGTTTTCGATATCATCAATTTCCATTTGATAACCACTTTCACGAATCAAAATAAGAATCTTTCTGGCTACGTCAATTCCACTTAAATCTATTTTTGGATCTGGCTCTGTAAACCCCTGAACACCAGCCTCTTTCACAACGTCATGAAAAGTATTATTTTCATCAAAATTATTGAAAATAAAATTCAGACTTCCTGACAAAACGGCTTGAATTTTATGTACTTTATCACCAGAAGCAATTAAGTTTTTTACTGTATCAATGATTGGCAATCCAGCTCCAACATTTGTTTCAAAAAGAAAAGGAGCATTAAATTGACGAGATAAATTTTTTAGCTTTTTATAATTATCATAAGCCGATGAACAAGCGATTTTGTTACAAGTTACAACTGCAACATTTTGATTTAAATATTGCTCGTATGTTTTAGAAACTTCTTCATTCGCAGTAATATCAACAAAAATACTGTTACGTAAATTAAGCGCTTTTACTTTTGCTATAAATTCTTCTTTGTTTGCAGTTTCTCCATTTTCCAAAAGAGATTGCCAGTGTTTTAGTGAAATTCCATCCTCGTCAAAATGCATTTTTCTGGAATTGGAAACAGCAATAACTCTAAGGTTTATTTTTAGATTTTCTCTTAAGAATTTCTTTTGTTGATGGATTTGTTCGATGAATTTTTCACCTACGTTTCCAACACCCATTACAAACAAGTTTAATTGTTTGGTGTTTTCTTCGAAGAAATTTTCGTGTAATGTGTTCAATGCTTTTTTAACATCTCTTTCATTGATAACTACCGAGATGTTTCTTTCGGAAGCACCTTGCGCAATTGCACGGATGTTGACGTTGTTTTTACCTAAAGTGCTAAACATTCTTCCGCTTAAACCTTGGTGGTTTTTCATGTTTTCACCAACCAAAGCAATAATGCAAAGATTTTGTTCAACGATACAAGGATCAACTTTATTTTGAGCAATTTCTATCTGGAACGCTTTGTTGATCGCAATTTCAGCAGTTTCAGCATCCGAATTTAAAATACCAATACAAATAGAGTGCTCTGATGACGCTTGAGTAATAAAAATAACGTTGATACTTTCATTAGACAAAACCTCAAATAAACGTTTTGAAGAACCCGCAACTCCAATCATTCCTGAACCTTCAAGAGTAATCAAAGTAATATTATCAATATGAGTAATTCCTTTTACTGGATTTGTATGATCAGTAACAATATCAGAAATCAAAGTTCCCTCGGCTTTTGTCTCAAAAGTGTTTTTGATTATTATTGGAATGTTTTTTTGTAAAACCGGTTGAATTGTTGGTGGATATAAAACTTTAGCACCAAAATGAGACAATTCCATTGCTTCTTGATATGATATTGTAGCAATAGGTCTGGCTTGTTTTACGATTTTTGGATTAGCAGTAAACATTCCGTTTACGTCTGTCCAGATTTCTAATTCACTTGCATTCAAAGCGCCAGCTATAATCGCTGCAGTATAATCAGATCCACCGCGTCCTAAAGTAGTGATAATTCCGTCCATAGAAAGCGCTATGAAACCAGGCATTACAGTTACTAAAGCATCATTTGATTTGAAGTGATCAATTATAAGTTGATTGGTAACGTCAAAGTTTACGGCAGCTTTACCAAATTGATTATTAGTTTTAATCAATTCGCGGCTGTCTTTATAAGCGCTGTTTTTTAATTTTTGTTTTAATGCTTCGGCAATGATGTAAGATGATAACAATTCGCCAAAACTTAGTATTGTATCTAGAGTTCTTGGAGATAATTCGCCTAAAAGAAAACATCCATCCAATAATGTTTCTAAATGATTGATGATTCTTTTAATATGACTTAATGAACCGCTTTGTTCGCTAACAGGAATAAGTTGTTTAAGAGCGTCTAAATGTTTTTTCTCAATGTCTGAAACAATTTCTTTAAAGCTTTCATCATTTGAAGCGGCTTTTGAAGCTGCTGCTTGTAACAAATCCGTTACTTTGCTTAAGGCTGATACTACCACAACAAGTTTTTCTTCTTGTGCTTTATTAAGAACTATATCTAAAACTAATTTTATGTTTTCTGCATTGGCTACCGAAGTACCACCAAATTTTAATACTCTCATAACAAGTTTGTATTTGTTTTATGTAAATTTGAATTGCTGATTAAAAATTACTATTCTGAAATTCAGCGATTTTGATGTTTTTTATTTTGATTGCAAAATGGTTTCTATGCACCCATGACTTTCTTTCTTTATCAAAAAAAGTATAGCAAACCGGATTATATGTTGAATGTATACCCCTAAGGGGTAGTAATTGTAGTAGATGTAGTTGTAACAGCAAGAGCAACCCAAATTTGAGTTGTTATCGAAGAGTGATATGTACTGTTAAATTTTTTCATTTTGATTTCCCAAAAGTACTGTTTTTTATAAAAAGACAAAGCTTTAATGAATGTTTTTGCGAATATTTTAACAATTATTTTTTAATAGCTATCCAAATTTGATATTGAATAATTTATTATCTGATTTTTTGAGATTATGTTTGTTTTTAATCGAGTCAAATGAATGTTTTTAAAGCTAATTTTGATGGGTATCCGATAGAATTTGAACGTAAAAAGTAGTTGTGATGAGAAAATTTTTTATAAAATGATCTACTTTAAAAGGAAATAAGCAATGTAAGCCCTGTTACCTTTGGTATATTTGGTTTTTTAAATTATTATCAAAAAACATTGCTTTTTAATATTGATTTGTAGAATTTTGACATTTATAATCAAGTCAAATGGAGAATATACATTATATAAGTACCGACCTGCTTTCTTTTGAAATTTTAGAAGAAATTTTATCTCACAATAAGATTCTAAAGCTTTCAGATTTAGCAAAAAATAACATTCAGAAATGCAGAGACTTTTTGGATGCTAAAATGGCTTCACATTCAGAGCCAATTTATGGGATAAATACAGGTTTTGGTTCTCTTTGTAATGTGAAAATTTCAAACGAAAATTTATCAAAGCTTCAAGAAAACCTTGTGAAATCACATGCTTGTGGTACAGGTGAAGAAGTGCCAAATGAAATTGTAAAATTAATGTTGTTGCTCAAAATTCAATCATTAAGTTACGGTCATTCTGGAATTCAGTTACAAACTGTCGAGCGATTAGTAGATTTTTACAACAACGATGTTTTGCCGGTAATTTATACGCAAGGATCTTTGGGAGCTTCAGGGGATTTAGCTCCATTGGCACATTTGTCATTACCATTATTAGGAGAAGGTGAAGTTTGGTTTGGAGGTAAAAAAATCAATTCAAGCGAAGTTTTAGATCACTTTGGTTGGGAACCAATTGTTTTGCAATCCAAAGAAGGTTTGGCTTTGTTAAACGGAACTCAATTTATGAGCGCATATGGAGCCCACATCGTAATGAAAACTAGTAAACTTTCTTTTTTTGCTGATCTTATAGGAGCAATTTCTTTGGAAGGATTTGATGGAAGAATAGAACCTTTTAATGAATTGATTCATTACATCAGGCCTCATAATGGTCAAATCGCAACAGCCAAAAGAGTAAAAGATTTTCTGGATGGTAGCGAAATTATTGAACAGCCAAAAACATATGTTCAAGATCCGTACTCTTTCCGTTGCATTCCGCAAGTTCATGGTGCTTCAAAAGATGCTTTTGATTATGTAAAGAAAGTATTCAAAACTGAAATAAATTCGGTAACTGATAATCCTAATATATTTATAGAAAGCGATCAGATTATTTCTGGCGGAAATTTTCATGGACAGCCTTTGGCGTTAGCTTTAGATTTTATGGCTATTGCTTTGGCAGAATTAGGAAGTATTTCTGAGCGTAGAACCTATCAACTAATTTCAGGATTGCGTAATCTTCCAGCGTTTTTGGTAGATAATCCAGGATTAAATTCCGGGTTTATGATTCCGCAATATACTGCCGCAAGTATTGCCAGTCAAAATAAACAGTTGGCGACTCCATCAAGTGTAGATAGTATTGTCTCAAGTAATGGGCAGGAAGATCATGTGAGTATGGGAGCTAATGGAGCTACAAAATGTTTGCGTGTGATGGATAATTTAGAACGAATTTTGGCAATAGAACTTATGAATGCCTCTCAAGCTATCGAATATCGCCGACCTTTACAGTCAAGTGATTTTATAGAAATGTTTTTAAAATCCTACAGAGAAGAAGTTTCTTTAGTAAAAGAAGATAGAATTTTACATTTTGACATAGAAAAAACTGTAAATTTCCTAAATACTTTTCAAATAGAAAACGATTTGTTAACACTGGCTTAACATTGACCGAGAATAATGAACTAATTTTGCACTATAAAAAAACAAAAACAAATGTCATTAAATAGTATCTTCCAATTTTTAGTCCCAAAGGACAAAAAATTCTTTCCTCTTTTCGAAGAAGCCTCTAGCAATTTAATTGAATTAGCTTCAAACTTACACGAAGCAGTTAACCTTCCTTTAAAAGAAAGAGAAGTTATTTTTATAAAAATTGATGAATTAGAACAAAAAGGGGAGGATATTACCCGCCAAACCAATTTAGAATTGAGTAGAAACTTTATCACTCCTTTTGATAGAGAAGATATTCACTCTTTAATTACTTCTATTGATTACGTAGCCGACTATCTTCATGGAGCAGCAACCAGAATGCGCTTGTATCAGGTGGATAAGATTACTAAATCAATTCGCAAAATGACAGAAATCAATTTGGAAGCTTGTCAACATATTGATGTTGCTGTTAAAGAGTTGAAAAACTTGAGTAATATGAAAACGATTACTCATGCTTGTGCAAAAATCAACAAATTAGAAAACAAATCAGATATGGTTTATAATAAAGCTGTATTTGAAATTTTTGAAAACGAAACAGACGCTAAAAATATCATTAAATATAAAGAAGTATTGTCAGTTTTAGAATCTGCAACTGATAAATGTAAGAGTGTTGCCAGTGTTTTAGAATCTATCACAGTAAAACATTCTTAATCTATTCATTCTAAGATATTGATATGACTTTATTATTAATTATTATAGTTCTAGCATTAATTTTTGATTACATCAATGGGTTTCATGATGCGGCCAATGCTATTGCTACTGTTGTTGCGACCAAGGTTTTGTCGCCTTTTCAAGCGGTACTTTGGGCAGCCTTTTTTAACTTTTTGGCTTATTGGGTTTTTGGTTTGGGTGTTGCTAATACCGTTGCAAAGACAGCCGATGCCAGTCAAATCGATTTAGTTGTAATTCTCGCTGGTGTTGTTGCTGCTATTATTTGGAACTTAATTACTTGGTGGCAAGGAATTCCTTCCAGTTCTTCACATACTTTAATTGGTGGTTTTGCTGGTGCAGCTATTGCACATGCAATTACTGTGCATGGATTTTCGGATTATACGATTCTTCAGGACGGAGTACAACACACCAAACATTGGTATGATATCGTGAGTTGGTACAAAGCCGGGAAAGACGGTGGAATGCCTACAGGTGTTATTATTATTATCGCATTTATTGTTCTGGCTCCGTTGTTAGGAGTAATAATGTCGTATTTAATTTCTATTTGGTTATTAAATGCTTCTAGAAAAAGTATTGTGCCTAAGTTGTTTACTATTGCATTGATGATACTTTCTATTTGGTTTGTGTACAGTCAAATCGTTCCATTCGAAAAAATTGAAAAACCACGTTTTGAAAATTCTGTTTTTTGGAGCGTTGTATTTGAATCACATAACATTAAATGGTTTTTGGTAGCTTTTATAATATTATCAATTTCAACATTCGCTTTAGTGTTTAGCAGCTTGAATCTAAATAGAGCTGATGCTGTTTTGAAAAAAATGCAATTATTATCTTCTGCAGCATTTAGTTTAGGACATGGAGGGAATGATTCACAAAAAGTGATGGGGATTATCGCAGCAGCTGTTGCTGTTTACATTAAAACTAGTGGTGTTGATATTTTAAATTTACCACATTGGTTGCAAGTAATACTTCCAGATGATGATAAAGGAATAAAAGGTGTAATGCCAGAATGGATTCCTTTAGCATGTTATACAGCTATTGCAGTTGGAACATTAAGTGGAGGTTGGAAAATCGTAAAAACAATGGGTTCTAAAATCACTAAAGTGACTTCTTTTGAAGGAGTTGCAGCCGAAACAGCAGGAGCTTTGACACTTTATTTTACGGAACATTTTAAAGTGCCGGTAAGTACCACTCATACCATTACAGGTTCTATTATCGGAGTAGGATTAACCAAACGTATTTCTGCAGTTCGTTGGGGAGTAACGGTAAGTTTGCTTTGGGCTTGGGTGCTAACTATTCCAGTTTCGGCCTTACTAGCTTCAATAGTCTATTGGATTCTAAAAATATTTTTATAAAAAGTAAAATTCAATCATAAAAAAACCATTCAGTTCTTTGAATGGTTTTTTTATGCCTTAAAGAATGGTAATTATTTTTGGAGCAGAATCTTTTCAGTAATAATCAACATTTCACCCGCTGTACACTATATCTTTTTCTCGTTGGCAGCAGCGAGAAAAAGGATGCCGTTTCCATCGGGGCTAACAATCTAAATTACGTTTTATAAGGGATATTCTTAAAAAAGGAATGGAGGATTGAATGAATAAAGTAAAATTGATAAAACGAATAAAGATAAACAACTAGAATTGGTGTTTCTATATTATCTAAAATCAATCTGAATACATATATATCAGTTTGAAAATTTAATTCCCCCGAAACAAATCTTTATGATTTTTTCTGCGTTTATAATGAGTTTGTTTTAAATTTTTGTCACCAGTAATAATACTTATGTTTCCATCTATTTCAAGCATCGCCAATTTTACGTCCTTAAAATATTCAATACCATGTTCTCGCATCGCTTCTTTTAATTCTTCAGATGTGATATTTAATTTGCCTAGGGTTTGAAAATCTAAAGTTCCGTTGTGAATCAGGATTTCAGGTTTTTCAAGCATGAATTCACCGAATTTTTGATACTTAAAAATCAGTTTTTTGATAAAAAAATTAATAGCAAAAAGTACAGTTGCAGCAGCAAGACCACCCAAAAGTGTTGTGTTATTACCCACCATCGCATTCTGAACCGAATTGCTAATCAATAAAATCAAAATTACGTCAGCGGTATTGAGTTGTGATAATTCTTTTTTACCAAAAATCCTCAAGGCAATTACCATGAATAAATATACAGCAGT
>NZ_DATIDY010000134.1:0-84329 GCF_035456085.1 Flavobacterium sp. | reverse complement strand
GGTAAAGTTTTCAAATTCCGTTGTAAATCTTGTAATCTGAAACCCTCGCCTAAAAATTCAATCTGTCTTTCTATCAAAATAGTATTGATTATCGCATCTTTACTATTTATGGCAGTGTCAGGAAAAACATATTTAGGATTTGAACGATTTCTTACCTCTTTTAACAAAGCGATAGATTTTTCTAAATCATTGTTATATGCTGCTGCTTCAGCATAATTCAGTAAAACTTCCGCATAACGGATCACTGGTACATAATCCCGAAAAGGTGCGGTTGTAATAGCAAATTTTTTCAATACTTTTTGTTTTGCAGCATTAGTTCCAATCAAACCGGCTCGCGCATCATCCGGAGATGTTAAGGCCGGATTGCTTACAATACCTGCTGTTGCTAAAAAAAGAATAGGTTGTTTTAAATAATTAAAAGCTAAAGCACTTTGAGCTGATGGTGTTTCTGTAGTTGAATTAGCAAAAGGTATAGAGAAAATTGCCTCTGTACCTGTGTAACTTCCGCTAAAAATGGTTGCAAAATTAGCTTCTAATTTATGCGATACCGAACCCGATGTATATTGAAATGGACTGGTGCTGGAAACAATTTTAGAAGACTCTTCAACAACTTTAGTATAATTATTCATATTTAAATAAACTCTTGTTTTCAAAGCTATTGCTGTACTTTTGTGTGCTCTTGAAGTATTTAAAAGTGAGGTAGAATAAGATGTCGGCAGATCTTTTTCTGCATCGTCCAAGTCTTTTATAATTTGGGTATAAACCTCTGCAACAGTGCTACGTGCGATGTCATTATTACCAGCACTAGTTATCGCTGTTAATCGAAGTGGAACGCCTAAACCATTTTTATCAAAATTATATGGTCTTGCGTAAGTTTGTACCAAACTCAAATAAGACAAAGCGCGCACAAACTTAGCTTCGGCTACATATAATTTAGCATCTGCCTCCGATATAACTTTTGTTTCATTCAATCTTTCAATTAAAATATTAGATGCGTTGATAGCAGTATAACACGCTGACCAAACATTATTAATAAATTCATTTGTAGATGCAACGTTTTGATTCCAAACCGCTGAACCCGTTGCAGCGTTTCCATCGTTCTGACCAAATTCGTCGGCTCGTTGTTCATTAAAAATAATAAAACGTCCTCCGTAAAAAGTTTCTTTTTGCAACTGACCGTACAAATTATTTACTTGTGCTAAAATTTTCCCAGGGGTACTATAAGCCTCGCTTTCAGGTATACTTGTTTTTGGAACGGTGTCTAAAATATCACTACTACAAGCTGTTAAACAAATAACAATTGCAAGTAAAACCAAAGTCAACTTTATGTTTTTATATGTTTTCATATTTTTTTAAATAAAAATTAATTTACGCCTATTTAGAGTAGTATTAAAAACCAACATTAATTCCAAAAGTAAATACGCGCGCGTTTGGCGGAACATTTTGATCTTTACCAGAATCAATAGAATTACCATTGATAGAAACTTCAGGATCCGAACCTCTATACTTTGTAAAAGTAAGTACGTTTCCAGACTGAATATAGATATGTGCTGATGCAATTTGATTTGCTAACGAAGTACCTTTTAGAGGCAAATTATAACCTAATGAAATATTTTTCAACTTAATATAATCTCCGTTTTCAACTTTAGAAGTACTACTAAATGAGAATCCAGCTGATACATTATCGCCATATTGCAACTTTTGTATTTCTGTTTTTTGTCCAGGCGTTGTCCATCTGTCTAAGATAAATGTTCCGTTGTTAAAGTAACGCTGGTCTGAGTTTGTAGCTCGTGTTCCATTGTATAATTTGTTGCCTGATACAAAAGTAAAACCAAAATTCAAGTCGAAATTTTTATAGTTAATCTCGTTATTAAATCCTCCGGAAATTTTTGGCAAAGATGGTCCTTGTATCACTCCATCTTTATAATTATCTATTGCTGGCGCCGCAGTTCCGTCAAGATAAGTCCATTTTGGAGAGCCTATGTGATTGTACTGAACCACTTTTCCAGCGCTATTGGTGAACATCATCAAACCATTGTCTGGATTTACACCATTACAAGGCACGGCAAAAACGGACCCAATAGAATAGCCTACTCTTGTCATATTTTGTACTCCAAAAACACTTGGAACAAAAACATCGCTAGCGAGTGCTGTAACTTTATTTTCAAGAGTTGAAAAATTGAAATTTGTTTTCCATCTAAAATCTTTATTATCAACAATTAACACATTAATACCCAACTCAATACCGCGATTGTACAAACTACCAACATTTGAATTGATATAATTACCCGGAATTCCTGCAGAAAGTGATTGTGGTGTTTTTAGAATCAAATCATCAACAACATTATTGTAATAGTCGAACTCTAGATTTAGTCTATCATTAAACATAGAAAAATTAAAACCTAAATCGGTTTTGGTACTAGTTTCCCATTTAAGATTTGGATTGGCAGTTTGCGAATAAGCTAACGTTGGTACTCCGCCATAAGTATATGAATTATAAGTTCCAAATGCAGGATAATCACCAATTTCACTGTTCCCAACAATACCATAACTGGCTCTTAGCTTTAAGTTACTAATGATTCTTGAAAAAGCAGAATCTTTATAAAAATCTTCTTCATATACGTTCCAACCCACAGAACCTCCAGCAAAATTTCCGTATTTATTACCATCTGTCAATGCAGAAAGCCCATCTCTACGGAAGTTGAAACTCAATAAGTATTTTCTATTATAATCATAAGAAACATTAGAAAAATAAGAGAGTAGTGCGTTTTCTGAATAAACACTACCGTATGGTGCAATATTTATAAAAGTGCCTTGAAAATTGGTATAGCTAGGATCTGTCAAATCTGATTTTTGTGCTCCCCAACCATCGGTTGTTGTTTTGATTGTTTCTAGACCAAGCATAGCATAAACATGATGGCTCTCTTTAAAATTAGCTTCATAAATTAGGGAGTTTGTAAAATCAGAACGACGAAATTCTGTATAAGTATTAGTTGCAACTCCGTTAGATGCAGCTCCTCCACCATGTATGGGATTCAAAAATGCTTTATTGACTACTTGTAAATTATTTAATCCAAAATTGGAACGGAATTTCAAATCCTTAATTAAATTAATTTCGCCAAAAACGTTCCCCATCAAAGTATGATTCTCTGAAGAAGACCAGTCCAATTCCTGCACCATAGCCAAATTATAAGCATTTATAGTTCCAATGGTACTCGGATTATTTGCTCCATAACCTACACTAATTCCGTTTTGAATACTATATGAACCATCTGCATTATATACTGGTACATTTGAAGGAAGCACATATGTCATCCTTGCTAAAGATTCGTTTGTAATATATTGCGAATTATAAGCAGATGAAGACATTGAATTACTAGGTATTGCCCCAGTTTCTGGCCCTACGTTTTTGCCATTGTCATAAGTAACATTTGCTCCAAATTTTAATTTTTTGTTGACTTGATGTTCAATATTAAGTCGCGCAGACAAACGCTCGAATGTATTGTTTTTTATATAACTATTTTGATTAGTATAACCGGTTGAGAAAAAATAAGAAGTCGCATCATTTGCTCCCGAAATGCTAATGTTTTGGTTATTTGAAAATCCAGGTTTAAAAGCAACATCATACCAATTTGTATCTACAATACTTCCGTCTTGATTATAGGACAAAGCATAACCAGGAGCTTTACCTGAATTGACCATTGCCTCATTTTTTATCATTGTATACTGTTCTGCATTCAATAATTTTGGCAGATTATAAGGTGTACTCATACTAAACCAGCTGTCATAATTCACTCTTGGTTTGCCTTTTTTTCCCTTTTTAGTTGTAATAACCATAACACCATTGGCCGCTCTTGATCCATAAATAGCTGCTGCCGAAGCATCTTTTAGTACATCAATGGATTGTATATCATTTGGATTGATATCTGACAAAGGATTATTCCCGACCTTACCTCCTACTGAGCCTACAAAAACAGTAACACCATCAATCACTACCAACGGGTAAAGTCCTGAAGTTATGGTACTAATTCCTCTAATGCGCATTACAGGAGTATTGTTTAAAGCACTTGTTGGTGCAATAATATCGACACCTGTAGTTTGTCCTCCCAATAATTGATCAAAACTCGTTGCAGGTTTATTTGCCAATTGTTTAGCGGAAATTGTTGATACAGCACTTGAAAATACTTTTTTGTTTTGTTGCATATAACCACTGGAAACCACAACTTCTTCTAATTCATTAGAATCTTTGATTAGTTTAACAGTTAAAAAGTCAAAAGAACGAATTACAATTTCTTGTGTTTTGTATCCTATATAACTGAATTTTAATGTAAATGGCAATTTTTGATTTTGAATAATAAATTCACCATTTTCATTAGTGATAACTCCTTCCGTTTTGGAATTACCTGTTGCCCCTACTAATGGCAAATTCGTTTTAGCATCTACAACTATCCCTTGCAAACTCTGCTGTTGTGCATATATATGCACCGTAAACAAAAGGAAAATACAGAATAGTGACTTTAAATATTTTTTATGTGACATAATAGTAAATATTGACTTTAATTAAAGTTTAAAAAAGATATTTTTGTAATAAAATCTATTGTTTAGGCATTGTGAGCCTCATTTTTCTGCCTAAACTAAATCGATACGAATACCCAACATTGATGGAATAATCCGCAAAAGCAGCATCACCCTGCACATGAACATATTTGGCCGGATCTGATATTTTAGAATTTATTAGATCTTGACTAGCAATATCAGCAGCACTTTGAATACGGTTTTTTACAATATTATATGGGATAAATAAACTCAAAGTATGTTTTCCTAAATGATACGAAAAGCCATATTCTACTGCTACAACATAACCTGGACGACGATAAGCTACTTGCCCTCCAAAAGCATCATAAGCGGGAATACCTTCAACTCTTGCAGCTAATGAAACATTAAAATTTTCATTTTTGTCAATTGCTGCTGATAAACCAGCTCTGGCAAAATATTGGTCTGGAGAAGCATAAATTTCGTAACCTTCTAAACCAGGTTTTGGATCAGATTTAAATGTTCCATTTGATTCTCTTGGATTGAATAGATAATATCCGTTGGCAAATCCATAAAGTCGACCTACTAATTGTCTAAATGCTTGCACTTCTACTGAAACTCCAACTCCACCATCACCTGGTTGAATGGCTTGATCCATTATTACATTTTTTGTGGTTCCATCAGCTTGAGGTGCTTCATCTCTTTTGTCATGGCTGCCTGTATTTAATTTCACTCCCATCCCAAGCATTACATTCCCTTTATGAGCAGTTTTTGGATCAAAAAACCAATAATTGACACTTAATCTCGCATCTGCAATTCCCTGTGCATAAACGCTGTAACGAAGTGTATCTTTTACTGGACTTGTTTGCCTTAAAACCTGAGAACGTTCGTTATGAACATAAGGCAAAGTGGCATTAATCTGAATTCTATTTGTTATTCCATATGATAAATTAAAATCTATAGCATGCGAATAAATGTTTACTGCATTCCCCTGCTCTACGCCGTTTTCGTCATGTCCACCGCCTGTAGTCTGACGTTCTTTCTGTTCTTCTTTTCCAACAAAATGTCTCCAAGAATGAAAATAACGATACGTTGTTCCTACTTGAAATTCACCTTTGTTTAAATTATAAGAACTAGCAGAATTCATATAAAGTCCACCCATTTGTCGAACAGCTACACATCCTTGAGCGCTCGTTTTTTCTGCTTGGAAAATGATTAAAATGAATGACAAATAAATAGATAAGTTATATAATGATATTTTCATGATTTTGTTTTGTTTTAAATGGACATAAAATTGATTGTCTTTATAATTACAGAAACCATCAAAAGGAAAATGCCCAAAAGTTTAAAATAATATCCATTAGAATAAAAATCAGTTCGTGAAAATCCGTTTATTCTAAAGACAAAAAAAATATTGAATCAATACTTCTAATGCATTATTTTTCAATACTCTAGTTTGGATTTATCCAAAAAAAATATCAATAAGTTTAGCAGAAAAAGTGTTGCAAAAAAAGATTTACTTTAGCAAAAAAATCAGAGGATTGTTCTAAATAGAATTATTAGTTAACTTAAAATAAGAATCTGGTCAAATCACTTAATATAGCAACAGTCGAAGGTGTGCCACCATAATTAAGATGGTTAGTTTTTTACTAATGCATTTAGTTTCTGATGTCTGGCAATATATTGCACAGACATCTTGAAACTTATAAAAATTAGTAATAAATGCCCAAAAGACTTTAATTAATCCTAATGCTTTGCAAATACGAATTGTTTTTAGCTACTAAAAAGTAATTTTTATCTTTTACTTTAATTCTTTCCATGTTTTTGACATCTCCAGGAGTAAAAAATCCGCTTTTAACTGGGGCAATTGGCTGAAATCCACCTTTGCCATTTCCTTTTAAAAATAAACCATGACCCGCATCATTTCTTGGAGTTTCCACTTCAGAATTAAACATATTCCCTGTAATTAAAGCATCCAGATTACCATCTTTATCATAATCATCAACCGCGATTTGGTTGATGCAAGATAACTGAGCTTCAATTGGAAGTTTATGGATAACGAATTTTCCATTTTTATTTTCTAAATAAATGCTGGCAAATGATTTTACTTTATAATGCAAAGCTTCTTTAAGAGATTTTTCGGTGTAAACATCAACCAAAGTAGCTTCAGAAAAACTTTCATAATCTTTGAATTTTTTCTTTATACCAGGAATTTGCTGAGATGAACATCCACGACCACGAACCGGAAATTGCTTACCATCATTGTAATAACTCAATACAATATCTTTGTGCTTGTCATTGTCAAAGTCTTTGACATAAATATCAAAAGTCTCATTTGGAGTAGCCTGATATTTATAATTAAGACCGTTATTTCCAACTAAATAATCCATATCACCATCTTTGTCAAAATCACCTTGTTGGATGCTCCACCACCAACCAGTAGAATCAATTGTCAATCCTAATGCTTCTGAAACTTCTTTGAATCCCCTTTTTGTGTTTTCGAAAACGCGAATTGGCATCCATTCTCCAACAATAATAATATCTAACAGACCATCATTGTTATAATCCGTTACAACAGCATTTGTAGCCATACCCAAATTTTTAAATTCTTTTGGTTCGTTTTTTGCAATTTCGAATTTTGGTTTTCCAACTGTACTTATATTGTGCAAAAGTGAGGTATTTGCTGGTGATGGATATTGACCCGGAACCTGTCTTCCTAGAACTAAAAGATCTTGTTTACCATCTTTATCATAATCAATTGGATATACTTTTGAGCCACTGGCAAGCATTGATGGAAGAGTTCCATTTGAAGCTTTTGTGAAATTTCCTTTTCCATCATTAATGTACAATCTATCTTGTAGTGCTGGATCGTTTAACAAAAATTCATATCCGCCACTTACAACATATAAATCATTATCTCCATCATTATCAGCATCAACGAAAACTGCTCCTGTATCTTCGCTTTTTTTGTCTGCTTCAAAAGCTGGAGTTTGTTTTTCTAAAAATCCATTGGCAGTTTGCAAGAATAATTTTCCTGAAAAAGTGGATGATCCGCCGATAAAATAATCCTCTAATCCGTCTTTGTTTACATCTCCAACGACAATTGAAGGACCAAAAGTGGACATTTTATGAGGCAATAAAACCTGATCTTTAAAATCATCGTATTCATTTTCCTCATGCTTAAAAGTTGGAAATACAGATGTAACTGTAGAAAATAGAGGTTTTACTTCGGCAATTTTCTCCACTTCTGCTTTGGCATCTTGTTCCTTAAAAACTAAAGTTTGATTTGCTTTTACATTAAATAATTTTTGAATTTTTCCGTTGGTCCAAACCACTTTTACTTCATCAATAGTTTTGGCTTTTCCTAAACCAAAATGCAGTTCAGGTGCTACAGAAGATTGAAAACCTCTTGATAAAGTAAGCTCTTGCATTTGTGTCGCATTTCCATTTTTAATGTACACACGATTGCCAAGCCCCATTGTATTTCTTGAACTTCCTTTGAATTTTACAGTTACATAATTACTATTTTTAGAACTAGAATTTTCAAAAACTGAAGCAAAATCATCAATATTATTAATTACAAGATCTAAATCTCCATCATTATCCAAATCTGCATAAGCTACTCCATTAGAAAAACTTTTAAACTCTATTCCCCATTTTTTAGTTGCATCTTCAAATTTCAAATTTCCATTATTTTGAAATATAAAGTTGTCTATTTTTTCCGAAGGTATTTCTAAAGCTACTTTCAGTAAATCTTTGGGTTTTAAATTCTGTCTTTCGATATTATGGAAAAAATCGTTATTATTTATTTCTCTTCTTGTACCATTAGTAACAAACAAATCTTTGTTACCATCATTATCAAAATCAGCAAACAATGGTCCCCAGCTCCAATCTGTAGAAGAAGTCCCAGTTATACGTGATATATTTTCAAATTGTGGAATACCGTTTTCTACAACTCCTGTATTCAATTGCATACAATTGTGCATGTATTGATATTGAAAACCAGCACCTACAACATCCCAAAATAATTGTGGATTCATACTAGACATATTAGCTTTTTTGCGACGATTGTCTTTGGCATCCATATCTACTTGAAAAACATCTAAATTTCCGTCATTATTAAAATCGGATATATCTACACCCATTCCGTAAAATGAATTATGGGATGTTGCCTCTTTTATTACTTCTTTAAAAGTACCATCATGATTATTTATATACATAAAATCCGGAGAACAGAAATCATTAGAAACATAAATATCTGGCCAAGTATCATTATTTAAATCACCAATAGTGCCACTTAATGACAAACCATAAGCTTTAACTCCTGCTTCTTCGGTAACATTGGTAAAATGGTTTCCATCATTTCTATACAAATGTCCAGATTCTTCATCTTTAACATTTCGCATTAATTGTGTATAAACAAAAGGCGGAGAATTAAATTTAGTTGGTGGATAATTGGCAACAAATAAATCTAAATCGCCATCCTTGTCATAATCAAAAAAAGTCCCTTGAACACTACTCCCAATATCATCAATACCATATTCTTTGGCTCTCTCTGTAAAAGTTCCATTTTTGTTATTGATATACAATTGATTGTTTTTAGGACCAAATTTCCCTGCAACACTACAGTAAATATCCAGGAAACCATCTCCATTCACATCCGCCATTGTAACACCGGTGTACCATCGAGAATCACCAGAAACACCAGCAGTTTGGGTTATATCTTCAAATTTAAGATTGCCTTTATTTAAATATAATTTATTAGAAACTTGATTCCCTGTAAAGAAAATATCTATGAGTCCATCATTATTTATATCCCCCGTAGCAACTCCTCCACCCATATAAATGTATGGGTATGTAAAATAATTTAAAGTATCATTTTCTACCAGATTATTGCTAAAATCGATACCCGTTTTGGAACGATCTAAACTAGAAAATATTTTTTCGTCCGATTCATTAGAGGAGCACTTAACAAGTAACGTTAAGCTTAATAGGCTAAAAAGAAATGCTTTTATTTTTCTTATTTTCATTATCTAAATTGTTATAAATATTATCACTTAATATTTTGATTTTCACTAAGCTAAGAATTTAGTATCTAGCTTTTTTTTATTTAAATACAGATAGAGCTTTTCGCGCCAGCGGTAGGAAAAACTATTTTTTTAAGATTTACTTTCGAATAGTTTTTATTTCCTTCTGTAATTTTGATGCATTGATTTGGCTGTATGTTTTTAAAGACTTGCTTTTTGTGACTTTTTGCCCAAGTAATTTCGATTTGATCAATTGTTTTGGCTTTTCCTACTCCTATTTCCCTTAACAAAGCCGATGCACCAAAACTCCCTCCGGAATTCACTTCTCTATACACTGATCTGTAGACTCCATTTTCATTGAAACTAACTTTAATTTTTGTTCCAATAGCAGAACGATTAGTGTCTGTTCCTTCTAATTTTAATTTTATCCAGTTGTTGACATTTTGACCTGGGTTAAGATATAAAGAATTATAAAAAGAATCTCCTATATATCCACCCCCAACTTCGATAAAAATATCAGCATACCCATCATTATTCAAGTCATTTATGGCAACACCATGGCCTTTTTGCAAATTTCCAACTCTTCCTGAATAGGTAACGTCTGCAAATTTTCCATTCCCCATATTTCTAAATAGCTTATTAGGTATTAATGATTTGTAGTCTGGATTTCCTGTTCCAAGATACATATCCAAAAAACCATCATTATCAATATCGCCAAAGTTGGAACCCATTGCAAATACTGTTCTATTTAGACCTGATATTTTAGATACATCAGAGAAAGTACCATCATGATTATTATGATATAAATACATTTTACTGCTTTCATTTGGTATATTTAATGCATCCATTGCGATTTGTCCACCAATGGAACCATCAAATTGGTAACCACAAACAAAAATATCTTGCCAGCCATCATTGTCATAATCCCAAAACCAAGTTGGAAAAGTCGCCACGTTGATCCCTGCTAAACCTGCTTTATCAGTAGCATCTATGAATTGTGGAATACCATTTATGATACCTGTATTTTTTAACAATATTTTTTTGGTGTTCATTCCTGAAATAAACAAGTCTACATCTCCATCATGATCATAATCGCATGATGTCACCCCTTTTACGAAACTTACAATATCGCATTTTGCAGCTTGGGCTACATTCTTAAATGTTCCATCTTGATTATTTATGTATAATTCACAAGGGTAGGCTTCGACAGTTGATTCATTACCAATAAACAGGTCTAAAAATCCATCATTATTAAAATCATTCCAAGTACCTGCTTGGGTAGGGTATTCAGAAAACAAACCACTTTTAATGGTCACATCTGTAAAAGTACCATCACCATTATTATGTAATAATGAATTTGGCTGTCTTCCAAATTTATGCACCCAAGCGCCTCTCAAAACAAAAATATCAGTATATCCATCATTATCATAATCAGCTTGAATCATATTCAATCCACCTTTGAAACGGCCTAATTCAGAAACTTTAGAAAGATCCACGAATTTCCCTTTTTTATCGTTTTGATAATAATGCATACGTCCGTCCAAACTCCACTCAGAAGTAATAATATCTAAATAATTGTCATTATTAAAATCATCAACAATAACACCGCCAGACATATTTCTACTTGTGATTCCAACGTTGGCGGCAACATCAACGAAAGGTTTGATAGTGTAATCTGAATTATTTTTATTCAGATTGGGTACTAACCACTGCTTTGGAACATCTTCAGGATACCCACCTAAAGTCATATAAGCAATATTTAGTAACCATTTGGATTCATAATCATCAGGATTTATAGCCAATAATTCCTTATAAATTTCGATTGCCTTTTGAGAGCCTTCTCGTACAATATGAATACCATTTTTTTGTATTGGTATAATACATGATTGTGGGTTATGATAATTAACGCAATTTTGTTTCTCTCCTAGTCTCATGAAGGCAATTGCCAAAGATTTTAGAACTTGTGGATCGTCTGTTCTCCCTAATTTCCTGTTTTTGATGATAACATTTTCTAAGATTGATACAGATTCAGCTTCCTTACCTAGTTTCAATAATGCATTTCCTTTATTTACTTCGTTTGATAATCTGAAAAAACCTTCTTCAGAACTTCTAACTATTGAATCGTAATAAGCGACTTCAACTTTGGATGCAAACGGATTGTTCTTCACATTATACATCCTATTTCTAGCCTCCAAAATCCTAATCATCTTGTCATTTGGATTGGAAAAATAATCACACGACTGCGTCAAAGAAGCAATAATTGATAATAGTAATAATAGTTTTATTTTCATCTGGAAATAATGTTTGTTTTTATTGGTCATATGTAATTCGCATATCCTTCATTAGTGTTTACTACCAATCTACGATCATGCTCATTTCATGATTTTTTAATATTAAAACTAAATTTCTATTACTTAGAAACAGAAATATCGTCTTTGTCAATTGTTTTGTTTCCAATATGTATATTATAAAACTTCCAAACCTCATGAGCAACATTTCTACCTAATTTTAGGCCTTCAACATTATCAGACTGAATATGATATCCTCCCATTACTCTTGAGATTCCAGCCATATTAGCAGTTTCTGTAAAAGTTGGGAATTTCAATTCAACAGATTTTCCAATGTTATTTGGTTCAGTCATTGAACCTGGAGTACTCCAAATTGCAGAACTTCCAAAAGTATCACTTCCTGTCCATAGTTTTAATGCTTCAGCGCAACCACCGCTGATAGTACTATGACCAGAAACATAACCCGGAAAAGAAGGACATAAAAAAACATCAGGCGAATAAGGTCTCCAATCCTGGCCTTTCATTTCTTTATTTCCGAAACCTGGACCTCCCCATGCTTTGATAGTTTGGTCTTTAAAATAATAATGAACCAAGGCGTATGGACGAGCAAAATCGTAAAACATTTTGGTATCCCAGCAAGCTATAAAGCAATCCATAGCAGTTACTTGGTTCAAAAAATACATTTTTACATCTTGATCCAATGAATGATTGTCGCGTATTGAAACTTCTTGAGCGAATTTTAACCAATGTCCTGCTTGTTGTACTGATTTAGGACCGTCACGCATAAATTCAACTAATGCTTTTTGTTCATTTGTAAGATTGAATTGCAAATCGATTACCTCTTTAACTTCATTTTTGAGTTGTTTTGAACTAAGTGAAGGTGGTGGTCCTGGACGGAATTGACCTCCAGATTGTAAACCAACAGGTTTTACTTTGTTCCAAAAAGGAGTCAAACACCCTGGAGCGAACTTCCCGCCTTTTCCATCAGAAAAATATTTTGGTTGCCAATGATTTACATCAATCATTTCGTCAGGCGAGTTAACTGGTTTGTAAACACTATAATCAAAATATGGAGTCCCATTGGAACCATTTTCTTCCCCATATTGATTTGCTCCATCATGCTTTCTGGCTTCAATTACAGCTTTGGCAGCTAAATTTCCGATTCCTTCAGGGGTTGTTGGATCTAAAGATTTATTGTTTGGATCAAGCCCTAGTTCAACCATAAAAGAAGCAAATAATTGTTTATCAGAAAAATAATATTCACTTAAGGCACCGAAGGCAGCATAACTAATAGCTATTTCTTTGTTTTTAAGTATTTGTTCGTTATCAGGTCTTCTTTCTGTATTTAAATACACTGGAATTGCATCCTTATCATAACGACTCCAAGCATCAAAAATAGCTACAAAAGTCAAACCTAAATAGCGAGAAGTTACTGTTGGTCTTGGTTTAAATTTTTCAGTATCATTTGCTGTAGCAACAAGTGCTATTTGTCCCCATTTATAAGCTATATTATCTTTTCCTAAAGGTTCTGATTTTGTTTTGCTTTTATTGGTTATTGTATTATTTGAATATAAATTTGAACATAATACAAATAGAAAAACAACAATTATATTGTGAGAAAAATAATTTTTCATTTGGTAATATATTATATGGTTAGTAATAGATGTTTTGTTTTTCAATTTTTAATTCAATCCATATTTTACATCAGATAAAATGAACCAAAAAAACACAGGGGGAGTCATTTTCAATATTTTTATAGAAGTTACACTTGCTCAAACAAATGTGTTTTTTCTATAAAAAATAAAATGCATTTCGATGCTAAATGCTAAAAAAGAATTTATGCACCAGTGTTTAATTAATCTTTTTAAAATTTTCTAATGTTCATTTTGGAAAAAAATTGAAAAGTCACAAAAAAACAAGCACATGGCAAATTTGTATTTTACAAATTACTTGATCCATGCATGTACAATTATGATAGTAATCACAATGTTTTTTTTGTAACAAAAAATCTAAACCATATTTGGAGGTGGGTAAAGGGAATTATAAAACCCATCTGATAAATCATTTTTAATAAAGATAGAAAATGATATTCTGCCGAAAACGATTTTAGAATTAAGTTCGTAAGCAGTTATATCATTTGGGATATAATCCTTTACAAATGATTTTAAAAGTTTCTTTGTTGGATTTTCTTTATTTGAATTAGCATCGGCTAATTGATTATCCACAAGTTCTCTTAAATTTTTATTCACAACATTCTGTTGTGTTTTTTTAAGGCAGTATAATTTTAAAACATTATTTTGTATTCTATTTTTGAACACGTGATAAACGGTATGATTGATTATTATATCTTCATTTACCTCTTCAAAACCAGAATCTACAATATATGCGTATGGATTGATTTCTATTTTAATTATTTGAAACTTGGAATCGTCTACCTTTTCCATAGCAGATACCCATGTTTGCTCTTTTTGATCTGCAAACACGATATACAATCCTAAAACATTATAAAAAAACGTTAGGAGTAAAAAAAGAATCGCTATTTTTTTTAGGTGCTTCAAAAATCAATCTGTTTTGTGATATTATTTACTTTAAAAACATTTAAAACCCTTAGATTTAAACCCTTAGATAGATATATTTATATATAAAAATTGATAAACAGCGCATAATAATAAATATGCGCTGTTTAATTTAAAACTAACTCAAACTATTCTCTATTTACCAACCTGGATTATTATCAGTTGGAGTAATTTTTAAATTTGATGATGTTTCTCTATTTGGTATTGGCCATAACTCATTTTTATTAGTTTTAAAACCATTTTTAGCTAATACAGTAGCAGCTAAATTCCATCTAATAAGATCATCAAAACGAAGTTGTTCTCCAGCAAATTCCACCTGACGCTCATGAACGATTGCAGCAAAAACAGCATCTTTTGTTGCAGCAATTGTAGTTGTTAATCCTGCTCTATCTCTAACTTCTTTTATATATGCGATAGCATTATCTTGAGAACCACCTGCTCTTTGATTTTCACACTCTGCTTTCATAAGCAACACATCTGAATAACGCATAACTTTAAAGTTAATACCTGAATCCATAGTTGTTGTTGGACTTTTGTATAAATTCGAATATTTTTTCCAACCCGCCGGTCTATATGTTGGAGCAACAGGAGGATTATAACCTGATTTAAAACAGTCAGCAGTCATGGTATTCTTACCTTCATTGTACTTAGATCCTGCATAATAAAAAGTAGCATCATAACGTTTGTCTCCTGGCTCATAAGCTGTTAACAAATCATCTGATGGGCTAACATTAAACCAACCTCCAATTTTATTACCATCTTGTCCATTTCCAGGAATACCATATTCTTGACTTCTAAGTGATGATTCATTTAAATCTTCTCCTCCACTATTATTAGTACCATTCCATCTATCTGCAGAACCTAAACTTGAACTAAATTCAATTTCAAAAAGTGATTCTTTACCATGCTCATTTTCTTCCGTAAAATTGTCAAAGAAATTAGGCTCTAAAGAGTATCCTGTAACCTTATTAAGTGCTGCTAATGCTTCATCATATTTCTTTTGATACAAAAGTGCTTTTCCTAAATAAGCGAATGCAGCACTTTTGTTTGGTCTTCCCTTTTGATCTTTATCTAACAAGTTTTTTGAAGCAAAATCAAAATCATCTGTAATCAATTTATATACATCTGCTTTAGGACTTCTGGCATTACCAGTTATAGTTTGTGTAGTATAAATTGGTAAATCACCAAAACGAGGTACTAAAAGGAAATAATAATAAGCTCTCATAAAATGAGCTTCTGCTAAATACTTATTTTTGGTTTGTGTTGATAAAACTGAATTTGATATAGCATTAATTTTTTCTTCATTATCTAACACAAAATTTGCTTTAGCAATTCCTAAAAAACAGGCTTCCCAATAAAACTGAATAATATCACTACTTTGATCAAAGGTAAAATTCAAGAAAGGACTTTTGTTTCCTTCTAATCCTGAATTCCCCACATTTTCTCCAGCCATATTATCCAAAGCAAAGAAAATATGTCTACCATAAAGTCCTATTGTTTGCAAATTGGCATAAGTTGCATTAACCGAAGCTTCTACTTGAGCAGGGGTCTTAAAGAAAGTTTCAGGAGCTAATTCATTAGGATTAGTTAATTCTAAATCCTTAGTGTCACATGAATTTATTGCAAAAATCCCAGACAATACTATAACTATATATTTTATTTTTCTCATCATTTTTTATATATTAAAATGTAACTTCAAGACCAAAAATTACTGATTTAGGTTGCGGATATCTTCCAGAATCAATTCCAGCAGAATTTCCATTACCGTCTATACTTGAAACCTCAGGATCTAAGCCAGAATAATTGGTAATAGTAACAAGATTTTGTGCACTTAAATAAAATCGCACTCTTGAAAAATATTTCTGGAATTCATTTCCTGAAAATGTATATCCCACAGTAATATTTTTTAATCTAGTGTAAGAACCATCTTCTACATATCGTTCACTAGCCGAGTTCCAGTTTATAGGTGCACCTTGTGCTCTAGGTACTGTAGCTGTTGGATTTGTAACAACTCCACCTGAAACGACTGCGCGATCAATAACATCTGTACCAGAGTTAAACAAACGTTGCATTGCCTCTAAATCAAACTTATTAGCATTAAAAATATCAACACCATGAACACCTGCAATAAAACAGTTAAAATCGAATTTTTTATACGTTGCTGTAAGATTTAAACCATATGTAAGTTTTGGATATGGATTTCCAATATTTGTTTTGTCGTCTGCAGTGATTTTTTTATCACCATTACGATCAATAAATTTAATATCTCCTGGCTTAACCACTGTTTGACCAGGTCCAAAAACAGCATCAACTTCTGCTTGATTTTGATAAATTCCATTTGTTTGGTATCCCCAAAAGTAAAATATTGGCTGACCAACTTCTAATCTTGAGAAGTTTTCTAAACCAGATCTTCCTGATGGTCCACCTAATACACTTGTAACACCAGGTGCTAAACTCGTTACCTCATTTTTTGAAGTACCCAAATTACCAACTGCTGACCAGGTAAAATCACCTACTCTATCATTATAACCTAATGTTACTTCATATCCACTAGATTTAGTATCGGCAATGTTTTGATATTGAGTTCCACTTATAGAACCAACAGATGCTGGAAGTGGTACAGCAAAAAGAATATCAGTAGCTTTATTATTAAAATATTCGAATGATCCGGTAATTTTTTCATCTAATAAACCAAAATCAAAACCTATATTGTTAGTTGTTTTAGACTCCCATTTTAATGCTGGATTAGCAGCGCTACCAGCAGTAACACCTCCACCTAGTTTATCATCAATTGGATAATTGAATCTTGCTGACAAAGTAGAACTATAACTATAAGGAGCTATTCTATCATTACCAGTTGTACCTGTACTGGCTCTAAGTTTTAATGTACTAAAAATAGAATTTTTCATAAAATCCTCTTTCGCAATATTCCAACCCAAAGCAGCTGAATAAAAATTAGCATAACGATAATCACTACCAAAAAGAGACGATCCATCTCTACGACCAGAAACAGCTACTAGGTATTTTTCATCGTAATCATAGTTGATACGAGCAACATAACCTAAATTATTAGCCTCACTATTATTAGAAGTTAAATTCGCATCCTGAAGTCTCAATTGATCAATTTCATTAGAAATATAGTAACGGCTTCCTGCTGTTAAACTGTAGTTTTTATTTTCAACTTTAGTTATAAGTCCTAAAACTTCAATATTATGTTTTTCAGCGATAGTTGTTTTGTAATTTAAACTATTATCAAAAACGATTGTTTGACCTCCAGAATTTATTTCACCTGTTGAAGAATAATCTTGGTGATTTATTCCTTCGTTGTAACTTGGAATAAACGTATGATTTTTACTTGTGAAATAATCTAATGCAACTTGTGATCTAAATTTTAAACCTTTGTAAAGTTCTAATTCTGCATATATGTTTCCTATTATGGATAAATTATTAATTTTTTGATATCCATTATTTGCAACACGTACAGGATTTTCGGCGTCATTTCCACCATCAGTACCTTCTTGTCCTTGGTATCCTCCTGTTGTATTATTAGGATTATATACAGGTAAATAAGGAGCCATTTTAATAGCATGTTCCAATAATGTTCTACCGCCTGAGTTACGTTCTGGTCTAATATTGTTAAAAGATAATCCAATATTACTTCCTATAGTTAATTTACCTATTTTTTGTGAATTATTAGCTCTGAAAGAATAACGCTCAAAACCTGTACTGATAAGAGCTCCTTCTTGTTTTTGATATCCAGCAGAATAACGACTTGTAGAATTCTCTGTACCATTTGCAAAACTCAAATTATAATCTTGCATTAGACCTGTTTGAAAGATTTGATCTTGCCAATCTGTAGTAATATTACCATATTGAGCTGCTCTTGCACTTAAATCACTACCAAACGCATCTTTAGCATACTGAAGATATTGTTGAGTGTTTAAGACATCAAATCTTTTAGTAATCTTTTGTGAACCTAGATAAGTACTAAAAGTCATTTGACCTGGTCCTTTTTTTCCTTTTTTAGTAGTTACCATGATTACCCCGTTAAAAGCTTTAGCACCATATAAAGCAGTTGTAGAAGCATCCTTTAAAACTGTCATGGATTCAATATCACTTGGATTTAATCCAGATAAATTTCCTGTCAAAACTCCATCCACTACATATAAAGGATTACTATTTCCCATAGTACCTAAACCACGTATAATAACTTTTGGATCAGAACCTGGTGAACCATTTACAACAGAAACACCAGCTGCTCTACCTTGTAAAGCAGATTCTGCATTAGTTATTGGCACTGCTACAATATCTTTAGAGCTTACAGTGGAAATTGCACCAGTTACTTTAGCTCTGCTTTGAGTACCATAAGCAACAACAACAACTTCTTTTAAATCCTGAGAAGAATCCTGTAACGTGACATTAATTGATGTATTATTTCCAACTGTAATAGTTTGAGTACTCATTCCAATAAATGCAAATACTAATTTATTGTTTGAATTAACATTATCGACTGTGTATTTTCCGTCAAAATCTGTAACAGCTGCTGCGCTAGATGATCCTTGTACAGTAACACTAACACCACTTAATGGTAAACCGGATTTATCAGAAACAATACCGGTTATTGTCTTGCTCTGAGAAAAGACAGCTTGTGCACAAAACAGCAGTGCAATAATTGCGAATTTGATTTTTAATTTCATAGTTAATTGTTTTTTTTAGTTTGGTTTTTTAATAATTTAAAATTCATAGAATATTAAATTGTAATTAGTTAATTTTTTTGTTTTTCATTTTAAATTGGTTTGGTTAATAATTATTAATTATAGTTTACACTATAAAGTGTTATAGAATTCAATGTGATTTACTAATGCTTTTTAGTGGTCATATTTCTGCATTGAAAAACATTGAAATTTCTTATTTTTTTAAAAATTCATAAATTTATAAAATTTACAAAAACTTTAACAAATTTATCTTCTTGTTAGTAGTTTTGATGCAACGAATGAAGCATTATATAACACTTATGTTGCAACAAATGCTAAAAAAACTACTGTTTTAAAGGTTTTTAAGCAAATTTTATAAATAGTCAGTAAATTCACTATATATAAAATAATTTGGTTATTTTTTTTATATATTTAATTATTACCTTAAAAAATTAAATATTTGACACAATTCATTATTCAACAGAAAAAGAAAAAAAAGCACTTTTTAGATTAATAACATCACACACATACACAGAAAAAAATTTCATAAATTTTAACTTTTTAACCATTAGATAATTTTTTAAATAAAAATGATGCATAAAAAATTTACGCCACTATTTTGTCTTTTTCAGTAGGAAGATGACCAAATTTTGACTTAAAACATTTTGTAAAATAAGACGAGGAAGAGAAACCTACTTTATAGCTGATTTCATTTATATTATCATTTCCTTCTTCAATTAATTGTTTTGCTTTTTCCAATCTAACGTTTCTAATAAACTCATTTACAGAAACACCCGTAAGTGTTTTTATTTTTCTATACAATTGACTTCTACTCAGGAAAACAATTGAGGCTAATGATTCGACACTAAGTTCTGGCTCACTAATATTTTCATGAATATAATTTAATGTCTTTTGCATAAAATCATTATCTATTGTTGTAGTTTTCTGTTGTGCTTTTTTGGTTATTCCATCATAAAACTTATTGAAAATGATTTGCCTGCTGTTTATTAATTGTGCAAGGCTCGATTTTAAAATCTCCATATTAAATGGCTTACTCAAATACAAGTCGGCACCAGAATCGATCCCTTCTAGTCGGTCTTTCACCAAAGCCTTTGCAGACAACATCAACAATGGAATATGCGATGTTTTTATATTACCTTTTATTTTTTTACACATTTCCAAACCGTCCATAACAGGCATAATAACATCTGTCAAAATCAAATCTGGTAATTTTTGTACTGCCAACTCATAACCTTTCTCACCATTTTCTGCAACTATAACTTTATATTCTTTTTTAAGTTCCTCTTTTAAATAACTTCTCAAATCGGAGTTATCCTCTACAATCAAAATAGTATGCGTTTTCTCCAAAACTTTCACATTAGTAACCAATTCTAAATTAAGGTCAATCATTTTTGGATCTTGAAAGTTAACTTTACTCAGCGATTCTGGTTTATATGGTTCTTTAGCAAATTCATCGGCTTCAAAAAACTCTTTACCTAAAGGAAAAATAATTCTAAAGCACGTCTTTTCGCCTAAAACACTATCAACTTCAATTTTTCCTTTATTTAATTCAATAAATTCTTTAACAACTTCCAAACCTATCCCCGTACTTCCGTAATAGGTTTTATTCAAGTTATTTACCTGATAAAATCTTTCAAATATTTTTTTGATTTCTTTCTTATCCAATCCAGCTCCAGTATCCTCAATAGCAATTTCATAACTCTTAAATTCTTTATCACTATTAATCAAAGGAAAATAAATGCGTTTGTTATTTTCTTTAATTCTGACCTTTATGCTTCCATAATCAGGCGTAACTTTAAATGCATTTGACAGAATATTAAATATTATTTTTTCGAGCATTTTGGGATCAATCCAATCATTTAGTTTCTTAAGCGGTGAAGAAAAAGATAATTCTATTCTACGAAGTGTAGCTTCTTCATCAAAATGACTCAAAATGTCCTTTACAAAACTGATTATTTCAACTTCCTGGACTTGTAATTGCACTTGATTAAATTGTAATTTTCTAAAATCCATCAACTCATTAATTAATCGAGATAAGAGTCCGGAACTTTTATGAATTACTTTCAATTTATTTAAAACTTCAGCATTTAAATTATGTGCATTATTTTGCAATAAATCATTCAATGGATTAATGATCAATGTTAAAGGTGTTCTAAATTCATGAGAAATATTGGTAAAAAACTGAAGTTTTTTATTGTTTAATTTTTCGATTTGAATTCTTTTTTCTCTTTCTAAATTAATTGTCTGTTTAGCCTTGAATCTATTTTGATAATAAATTATAATGTAATAGGCACTCAAAACCAGAATGACTAAATAAATAAAATAAGCAAAGTTTGTACTCCACCAAGGTGCTAGAACAGTGATTCGCAACTCTAGCGGTTTTTTACTCCAAGATCCGCCACGTTCTGCCGATTTAACTTTAAAAACATAATTACCTGGAGGAAGATTTGTATAAGTTGCGGCGCGTACATTACCAACATAATTCCATCTATTTTCAAAACCTTCCAAATAATATGCGTATTCATTTTTACCTGGATATGAATAATTTATTCCAACATATTCGATTGTAAAAACAGATTGATTATGATTCAAAGTAATATCTTTAGTTTCTGATATAACTTTTTCTAATGGAGAATCTTCCTCTCCAGGAGTTGCTGAATTATTAAATATTTTTAAATCTTTAAAATACAACAAAGGCTGCTTCGTACTTTTAGACATTTGATTTGGATCAAAATAATTTATGCCTTCGTAACTTCCAAAATAAAGAATTCCCTTTTCATCTTTTAGAACTGAATTATTATTGAAATCATTAATCAACAATCCATCTTCAGTATTAAAATTATAGAATTTATTGTTTTTTAAATCCAATTTTGTAATTCCAGATCTTCCACTTAACCAAATTGAACCAGAATTATCTTCTGTAATTGAACTAACAGATTTTTCCTGAACAGATTGATCATCATTAAACCAAGATATTTTTTTTGTTTTTTTATTATAATTAAAAAGCCCGGATCCATCAGTTCCAATCCAGATCAGTTTATTTTTGGATTCATAGAGAGATAAAATTGTATGTGTTCTTATATTATTTAAGATTTTAGACATTTTCTCTTTCAATGAGAAAACAGAAAAGGAGTTCCCTATTTTTTTTACACCAAAAAGTCCTCGTATAGTACCAACCCACAAAATATCATCTGAATCAACAATTATTTTACGCACACAAGACGTAGGCAACAAATATTCCTGAAAAGGCTTAGAGTCACATCGAAAGAATACATTTTTTGAAGAGTCAAAATAACTTAAACCACTTTGAAATGTTCCAATCCAAATATTCCCTTTTGAATCTTCAGCAAAACTCATAACCCTATCAGATGAAAGTCCTTTTGTATTTTTAGTATTATAATTAATGAATTTTCTAGATCCTTTTTTTAAAAGAAAAACACCTTCATTCCAAACACCCAACCAAACATTTTGTTTGCTATCAATAAAAACTTCCTGTACATTATTATTAGTCAGGCCTGAAATAAATGAATTATCATGCGCATTAATATGTGTAATTTTCTTGGTTTTGGAATCAAAAACATCTACTCCACCACCTTCCATACTGATCCATAATTTCCCAGATTTGTCCTTTGTAATTGATGTAACAGAACTTGATTGTAGAGAATTTGAATTATTTAATAAACTTTCAATTGAGTTAAATTGACCTGATAATTTATCAAAAATACAAACCCCTTTATTATAATATCCCAGCCAAATTCTATTATCTCTGTCTCTCATTAGGGACCAAATTGAGTTTGATTTTAATCCATTTTTTTCAAACTTGTTTGGCAAATATTTTTTGACAACTTTTCCTGAATTATTTATCAAAAAGAGTCCGTCATTTTCGGTTGCACACAAAATATTTTTGGAGTCAATAGCTATAATTGAAAAAATTCTTTTGTTTGTTATTGAGAAAGCTTCTTTATGATAACCATTCGCCTTTTCAACAACCTTAATCAATCCATCATTAGTAGTACCAATCCACAAATTACCATTAGTTTCAAAAAATATAGACTCTAACGAATCATTAATTCCCGTATTTAAATGATCATCTCCTTCAATCATCAACTGTTGGATAGAATTTTTTTTGTTGTCAAAATATTTTAGTCCAAAATTAGTAGCAGCAAATATTTTTCCCTGCTTATTTTTTGCAAGTCCTCGAATAAACAATTCAACATGTAAAGGAATATCGGATTTAATAGTAATTAATTTAAAAGTCTTTAAATTGAGTTTCAAAAGACCATTTTGCTCAGTACCTATCAATAAATTACCTTGATTATCTTCTATAAGACTCCTAACAGTTACTATATCATTATTGTTAATTTTAAGTGCTTGTTTTAGGTCTATAGTTTCGAATCGGTTTAAATTTCTATCATATAAACACAAACCTTCTTCTGTTCCGACCCACAATTTATTTTGAGAATCAACATAGGTAGTATAAATAAGGTTGCTGTTTATGGATTTGGGATTATTCCAATTAGATTCATATACAGTATAATTTAATCCATCATATTTGTAAAGACCTGCACCATTTGTTCCAATCCAAATGTATCCATCTTTATCCTGGGCAATAGTCCAAGCGCCTCGTTTTGAAATTCCCTCTTTTATAGAACGAAATTGAAAATTTTCAAAGTCGTTTTGCGAAAAGGCAATGTTAACAAAGAATAAATAAAAAAAAAGAAATATTTTTTTTGTTTTTAGCATTTTGCAATTATTATAAAATCTATTGTAAAAAACATCAGTTAATAAATATAAGTAAAAGATTATTTTTTTATCAATAATCAATGTTGCAATCTAACTCAATAATAAAAAACAATCGGTTGTATAAAAATATACTAATGTATATTAAGAAAAAAATTTTAATTATGTTTTTTTTATATAATTTTATTAAACATAATTAAATAATAAGAAAAAAACTTAAATGATGACATTTTAGTACTATTTTAAGTTTTAATTTTTAAAATACAGCGTAAGTTTTGTGAGAGAAATCAGTCTTACGCAGAATATAAGTAAATATTGATTTTACATCATTTTTTAGAAACGGGCTTTTGTTTGTATGAAGGTTGGATTTAGCATCTTTTTTTTAGTCTTAGAAAAACTAGATCATCAGTAAAAGTATTGTTTTTCCAAATATTGTGATTGCCGAATGATTAAAGCTGTAGTTTCAAACATTATATTACTATCGAATCTTAACCACATTTTTGACAACTACAATAGTCTTTACTTATTAATTAAAGAAAGTTTGATAATTTTTATTTTTCCGTAAAGTCTATATCTTTGATTGTGAAGTCTTTTTAATAAAGCAATAAAAAATATTAAAAAAAAGTGCAGAAATAGTTGTGAGAAACGCAAACATGTCTTAAGTTTGCAACCGCAAAACAGGACACGTTTCCTGATATTTTGGAGAGGTGCCAGAGCGGTAATGGAGCAGATTGCTAATCTGTCGACGGGTAACCGTCGCCAGGGTTCGAGTCCCTGTCTCTCCGCATAAATTTTTGCTTAGAATAATATTTGTAATTATTATTCTAATTTTCGGGGTGTAGCGTAGCCCGGTTATCGCGCCTGCTTTGGGAGCAGGAGGCCGCAGGTTCGAATCCTGCCACCCCGACAATAAAATAATGGACGCATAGCTCAGCTGGATAGAGCACCTGCCTTCTAAGCAGGCGGTCGAAGGTTCGAATCCTTCTGCGTTCACAAGCCTTTACAGAGATGTAAAGGCTTTTTTTATGCCTTGTAACGAACATTTGACGAACATTATAGTCAAATATCGTAAATTATTCGCTTCTTATTTTTTCCTATTTTTGATAAACTTAAATTTGAAATCATGAGTAATTCAGAATTGACGAAAGTATTTTCCTTAATCCCGTCACTTTTCTTTTTATTTGTAGCATCTTATTATCTAGTCACGATTTTAATTTTTTTTAAGGATAAATCACTAGGCATTATAACAAATGGTAAAGAAACTATTTTGAAGACTTGGCTCTTCTTTCTTTTTTGCTTTGCTTATGGTTACACAATATTTATGATTTACTCATTTGAACAAATAACAATTTTCGGTATAACTATCGAAAGTTTTTACTCAAAAGGTTTTGGGTTTGTTTTAGGACTTATTTCTATGATTTTGGTTTATATTCTATCAATAAAGATCAATAAAAAGAAAATAGTGGATGTAGAGAAAAATGATGTAACATTTTTAACAAATGATATTACTACAGAAAACATTAATGTAACTTCGATAAGAATGACAGGACGACAAACTACCCGGGTTCTTCATAAAAATTCAAATTTAATACTACACACAAGCGACGAGGAAGTTAAAAAAAAGATGGCTTTAATTAAAAATTCATATGACCTTTCATGTGATTATAATGATTTTAAGAATATGTTGAAGGGTAACGAATTGATTCGAAAAATTGTATTTCTAGATAAATTTGGAGAACCATTTAAATTTAGCAAACCGGAATATCTAAAATTTTTAAACTTAATTGTAGATGGAAATATAGCTGAGCATAAAAATAATTCAAAAATAATTGCGTGGATTGAATCAACTTTTGCTAATGATAATATATCTGGACAAAAAATATCTACTCAAGATATTTCGAAACTTAGAAAAAAAATAAAAGAAGGTTGAAAAACAGTAATATATAGTAAAAAACAGTAATATGCTGAAATTTATAGTAATATAAAGTAACCTTTTCTTACCTACTTTTTCTTTCCGTTCCTTTGATTCATAGTTCTTACGAAAAGAACTTATAATCATAAACAAGGAAACTATGAGCAATCTACAAATCGAAGAAAAACTATTCAGTATAGAGAATAGTATTCAAAAATTAAGTCTAGCAGTTAAGCCTATTTTATCTGTTGAAGAAGCAGCAGAGTTCTTAAATATGAAACCTTCATATTTATACAAATTAACATCAGATAAGAGGATCACTTTTTTTAAGCCACTTGGCAAACTTATCTATTTTAAACGAGTTGATCTCGAAGCTTTCTTGCTTCGTAATGAAAGTCCCGTAATAAACGAGGAACCATCAAATGAGAATCATTGGAAAAAATAAACACAATAATCATAGCTAACGACTGTGAGAATTGTGTTTTATTTCTATTTCTAACTTATTTGTATCCCGCAAAGGTACAATAAAAACCATATTGTATTATGAAAAACATCTATTTAAGAATAGGAACTTCCTATTTTAAGAAATCGCTATACCCTTTATCTTCAGGTGATTTTGTTGAAGTTTTAGTTGGATGGTCACCTGAATTGATTAGACAGGATCATGGGAAAAATGTCCTTTCAGAGATTGAAAAGTATGATGGGTTTATTTGTATTCCTGAAAACCGTCCAGAATTTTTCAAAAAGAGAATTCAGGACTATTATAATACTTATCATCAAATTAGCAGAACACCGACGGAAGGAAGCGTTACTATTACTTTAAAATTTTTATCTCATATTTTTGGTGAGCAAATCCAATTAGGAATCGACTATTTACAATTACTTTATTTGAAACCAGCTCAAATTTTACCAATATTGTGTTTAGTAAGTAAAGAACGTTCAACGGGTAAATCAACGTTTCTAAAATGGCTAAAAGAAATATTTGAATACAATCTTACATTTTTGACTAATAATGACTTTATATCAAACTTTAACTCAGATTGGAGCTCAAAATTACTGATTTGTATAGACGAAGTTTTATTTAAGACAGAGGAACTTACAGAGCGTATAAAATATCTTTCAACAACCAATACTCATAAAACTGAAGCTAAAGGAAAAGATAAAAAAGAAGCCACCTTTTTTGGCAAATTCATCTTGGCGAGCAACAATGAGACATCGTTCATTAAGATAGATCCAGATGAAATCCGGTTCTGGGTGTTGAAAATTAATAAATTTCAAGAGGAAGACGTACATATTTTAAATAAGCTGATTTCTGAAATCCCTGCATTTTTACATTTTTTAATTCACAGAAAACTTTCTACAGAGAATAAAAGTAGAATGTGGTTTACACCACAGCAGATAAATACCAAAGCTTTGCAAAAGCTAGTGAAATTTAACTCTAGTATAATTGAAAATGAAGTAGCCAATATTCTACTCAATACAATGGAAAGTTTAGATGTTGAAATCTTGGAATTTTGTTTTTCAGACCTTTTAAACATTCTTAATAAATTCAGGTTGAAATATGATGCTGGTGAAATAAAAAAGATAGTTCGTGATATTTGGAAACTAGAACAAGCAAAAAACTCAAATCAGTATCAAAAAATTACAGTGACAACAGACTTGGATTTCTATCAAAATCAATCCAAAGGCAGGCATTATTCCGTTTCTAGTATTTTTTTAGCCGAAAAAGTGATGAATTGATGACAACATACTGTTAGCTCTTTGATACCAAGGCTTAATCTTGTCATCATTTTGTCATCAAAATTAAAAGTGATGACAAAAAAGTGATGACAAACAAAAAAAACAAACCAAAAGTGATGACATGATGACAAAGTGATGACAACGTCATTCCTTTACTGTATTGACTTAAGAAGGGTTTGTCATCAATTCATCACTTTTCAAGAGTTTTTTTACCCTAAAAAAAAAATATCATGAATATTACACAAGCAAAAGAGATTTCACTGAATGATTTACTCAAAAAAATAGGATTTACCCCTATACGATCAAACCAAATCGAAAACTGGTATTTAAGTCCATTTAGAATTGAAAAGACGCCATCTTTCAAGGTCAACATTAAGAAAAATGTATTTTATGATTTCGGTGAAGGTTTTGGAGGGAATGTGATAGATTTTGCGATGCGCTATTACAATTGTAGCATAAAAGAGGCATTAGCTCGACTGGAACAGGATGCTCATGTTTTTTCTTTTCACCAGCAAACAAACTTTATAAAGTCCGATCAAATTAAAAATAATTATGAAATAAGAAAAGTACAAAACTTACAAAATAAAAATCTCCTTGAGTATGCAAAATCAAGAAACTTAGGAGGAGAAATAATCCAAAAATACTGTAAAGAAGTTCACTATAGTATTAATGATAAAAAGTATTACGGAATCGGATTTCAGAATGATGCTGGAGGGTTTGAAATTAGAAATAAATATGTAAAAATGGTGTTGGGAAAAAAAGAAATAACAACCTTAAATAATCATCAAAATAGTATGATGTTTTTTGAGAGTTGGAGTGATTTTATTTCATTTCTAACATTATATCCAGCGGAAGAATTCAAACATGATTATATAATTCTAAACTCAGTTACGATGCTTGAAAAATCCCTTATACAAATATATAAATGTATAAATGTAGAATTATATAAATATATATTTCTGATATGCTGTTTTGATAATGATGAAGCGGGTGATAAAGCAACCAAAAAGGCAAAAGAAAAGTTTCCAGAAATCTTTAAAGATGGACGAATCCGCTATAAAAACAGTAAAGACTTAAATGATTACCTGAATAGTTTTCACGAACTCTACTGACCCAAAATTCATCGAGAGGTGTCTATGTCAGGACAAATTAAAAATTTGACTGACATTAGACCTCCCGATTTTCTCCCGAAGGTCGCAAATTTTAAAAAGAAGATGCAATTATGAAAAAGACAAAAAAAATAGAATTTAGATTAACCCTAACCGAGCTAAAAATCATCCAAAATAAAGCTTCAAAATGCGGGTATTCAATCTCTGAATTTGTGAGAGAAACTTCATTAGGATACGAACCAAAAAATAAGTTGACTCCAGACGAAATTGCTGTATTTAATATCTTGACAACATATGCTAATAACTTCAAGAATTTATCAAATCTATTTAAATTAGGAGACACAACAGGCGTTAAGGAACTTTGTGTCGAAACGGTTCAAGAGATCAGATTTCATCTTAATAAATTAAGATAAAATGATTAGTAAAGCAAAATCTTGCCCGGGAGGATCAGCCCTTTTTAATTACGTTGTCAATGAAAAAAAAGGATATGAATTAGCACGAAATGGCCTATCAGGGACTACAGCACAAGAGCTGTTTCAAGATATGGCAATCATGCAGCAGCAAAACCATCGCTGTGTAAACAATACTATTTCAATTGTCCTTTCACCTACAATTAATGATAGCAGAATTATGAACGATTCACAGCTTACAAATCTGACCATAGACTTTCTGAAAAATCTGGAATTAGACGCTGATAAAAATCAATTTATCGCTTTTGTGCATACAGAGAAAGATCACAAACATATACATATTTTGATGAATCGTGTGAAACCTGATGGGAAACTGATACAAGACAATTTTATTAGCAAAAAAGCGCAGAGGGTTGCACATGAAGTCGCTCTAAAGCAAGGTTGGACATCAGCTAAAATATTGAAGGAATCTAAGGAGGCGGTTAATAAAAACCAATTTAAGGAAGTTAAAAAACTAATTAAGGATGCTCATTACAAGTCGTTAGAAAGCTATCCAAAAAATTTAAAAGAATATATAAGTTTAATGGCAAGAGAGAAAATTGGAGTAACTCCAACCATAAATAAGCAAGGCATTATTCAAGGGTATAGATTTTTGCATGAACCCACAGGAGTAGATTTGAAGGCTAGTGAAGTTGATAGAAATTTAAAGTTAAATGAATTGTTTAGAGATCAGATTATGAAAACTGGCGAATCAAATCAGATTATAAATGATTACAGCAACTACAATGTTAGCATCAACATATTATCTGGGATCTTACAGTTATATTCACCTAATACTTCAGAAGAAATACCTGAAGTTATAAAGAAAAAAAGAAAAATTTTTAAAAGATAGATTATGGCAAAAGCACAACCAAAAGTAGGAGATCTATTAGAAATTTTACTATTAGAAATCGAAAAATTAAAAAGTCAAATCGCTCAAAATGGTAATTATCAATATACTTTGAGTAAGAAAATAAATGATATATCCGTAAAAGTTGATGTAACTGAATTAGAATCTATTCAAAAACAATACAGCATAAAATTTCAACAGCAATTCCACCAATTTTTTCGAGAGATAAACAAAGGCACTGAAAATTTCATAAAAATAAATAATTCAATAAAACTCAAAACGATCCGCTACATTTTAATCTTAAATTTTATTTTATTACTAGGCTTCGGGATTTCATTGTACATAGCTATAAACAATAGAGATTACAAGTCTAAGTATGAGGAAGCACTGCAAGAACGAGATTCATTTAGGAACAAATTTTATTTAGTAGTAGATTATTTTGAAGCCAATCCAAAAGAGAAGAAGGAGTTTTTGAAATGGAATAAAAAGAAGTTAAACAAACACGAAAAATAAGCCATTCAATTGAGTAAATAATCCATTCATGAACGCTACTCCAATTACTAAACCCTTGAACCGCATGGAGAAAAAAAAGGCGGTCTAGTATTTTGAAGAAGAGAAGGAGCTTTATTTGAGAACGAGGACTAAAGTGGAGGTATTGTGATATCGAATAGTTGTCGACGTAGTATCCCCTAGCGGACGATCAGAATGAGACTGCATGATTGTTTATTTTCTAATTGATATATTTTATTAATACAAAATGTTTTCCATTTTTTATTGACAACTGAAAAAATATTTTTCATCCCTAAGGTTACCTTTTTGTTCTTTCTATATCAATAAGAAAAAACAAATACTATGGAATTTTTAAAAAACAAAACAGAACAAGCAGTTGTAACTGCAAATGACAATCTTCAATCACAAATAGATGAAGTTGCTACAAAAAAAGTAGAACGTGTAAAAAGTTTTAGAGAATATGCTTTTGAGAAAGCAGGTTTGAATAGAGGTGATTATGTTTCCTTGAAAACTAACTTACAATGGATTAAAGATGGTCATTTAGTTGATGAGACGTATAATGAAAACGAACAACATCTACTGAAACAGCAGGTTAAAAGCAAAATCACTGCAAAAGACGAAGAAAAGGAAAAAGTAGATGGTGATAAAAGAACTGCTGTTGAAGTTTACAAACCGGCTATTGAGAAAAAAATTAAAGAATTAAATGATGAAATTCAACAAACTAAAATTGACTTAGCGGAGAATAAAATCCAAACAGGCTATCAACCTGAAAAGTATTTTATATACGCAGGTTTAACAATAATACTGTCATTTTACCTTCTGTTTTTCTATGCATCGGCTATTTACGCTTCCTTTTTTAGAAATGCTGCGGATCTATTAAACAGAGAGGGTGGCGACATTGCTTTGCAACTAGACAGCATTTTTGATGTGAATGGAATTTTCACTTGGTCTTCTTCCTTGATCATCGCTTATCTTGGCGCTTTTGTTTTTTTCGCAATCGGACTGCTCCCACACACTTTTGAAGGAAAACATAAAAAATGGTCTATAATAGCTACCATATTTGGAGCTTTTATTGTCGATTCGTTTATGGCATACAAAATTGATTCGGGAATACATAATTTAAAAGTAATGGCGGGTATAGCAGATGAGGATTGGGTATTCTATAGCAGTATTAACTTCTATATGGTACTGATCTTTGGATTCCTAGCTTATTTAGTTTGGGGATATATGTTTGAATTGATGCTAAAAGAAAAGAATAAAAAAACAGGAGACGTAAGAGCTGCAATAATCATTAAAGGGCTAAAAGAGGAAATTAAGACCTTGAAAAGTGAACTACAAGCATTGGAGACAAAAATCATTGAATTAGAAACACAAATAAAAAGTATTCTTTCCCAATTGGAAAAATTGAAAAAAGACTTGGAAAGCAGAATGCTCAATCCTGATACTTTATCACAAAACTTGACAAGCTTCTATATGGGATGGCGCCAATACTTAAACGGTACAGATTTGAGTTTAGAAAAAGTGAGATGTGAAGATGCTTTTAATGAATTTATGCAGTCTCAATTTAACATAGAAGTTGCTCCCCTTAATTAATCCTAGAACAATTTAAAAAACTAGTTATGAAAAATTCACAATATATCTTAAGTCTAATATTGATTTCCCTATTATTCATTTCTTGTGGTAAAGAGAAAGCTGAAGAAATCCAAAAACCAAAGAACTATACCGTTATTCTTGATTTGAGCGACCGAATCCTTTTACCTGAACAATTGGATAAAGACTTTTATTTGATTGAAAAATATTTTAAATCTTTTGAAGAAAACTCAAGACGTAATTTGGTTTTAACATCCAAAAATCGATTTTCCGTTAAAATCATTCCTCAAAAAAATAGTCCACTTAATATAGACTGTTATGAGGATTTACTGCAATTGTATCTTGATGAAACCGAAGTAAAGAATAAAAATAAATCGTTGTTGGCTTTGTCGCAATCTTTGCACAAAACCTTAAACGCTCTCAAAAAAGAGGCACTTTATGGCAAAACCACAACAGATTATTTTGGAGTAGATATTTGGGCTTATTTACACGACAATGGAAAGGCATTGAGTAAGTGCGGTTATGACAATACAGTTTTGGTTCTTACAGATGGCTATTTTGATTTTGAAAGTCAGTCTCACGTAATCAAGGAGAAAAACCAATATACCAGTACCCAATTTCTGAAAGAGCTCACTACCAATGATTGGAAAAAGGAAGCCGAAACCAAACAAATGGGTTTGTTGCCCATTACACTTGACAAAAATACCAAATGGATTGTTGCCGGTATTTCAGGAAAGCAAGCCAGTGACATATTACAAACCGAAAAAATTACTTATTTCTGGAAAAAATGGTTAATGCAGTCAGGGGTTGCTTCGGCTAAAATCATCCTGAACGGTGCCAAATCGGAAATGAGTTCTTCCTTACTTCAACAAATAAAATAATCTGATTTTAATTTAACAAAACGAATTACAATGAAAAATTTAAAAATAATCTATACTATCCTATTTTCTCTTTTATATACTGTGATTAATGCTCAAGAAAAGAGTTTAGAGAACGAAAATGATACTAAGCAATATTTGGTCGCTCTTTTTAAAACAAGGGACGCAAAATCGAACGGGGAAGATATTACCCCAGAAATACTAAAAGCAAACCAATCACTTCAGTTTTATAAATCTTCTGATTCAGATGAGATTTTGTTTTCAAACTTTTGGAAAAAAACTAATTCACAGAGTTATGGTTATATATATTCCATTGTCAAAGAGGAGAATCCAGATAAGGAGGAAGAAAACAAGAGCGAATTGTATAAATTTCAATGGAGTTATTGCAATAGCTACGATAACAAAAAAGGTACAGCAGAGGTAACATTATTGCTTGTTTATAAACCTCGCGGAACTTATTTTGAGATTACTATTCTGCCGGAGAATTTGGATGAACTTATTTATAAAGGTGAAATGTATGGTGACTTGTTGCCATTGGACTACAATATCAAAAAGCAAAATGAAAATCAATAATAAAAATCCATTTTAAGTTTATTTGTTTTTTTTTTGAAAGGCCGTCTTTACAGGGCGGTCTTTCTGTTTTTTGAAATCACGAATTACTATTGTAGTGATAATTGCATTTTTTATTGATTTTTTTTAAAATAATAGGGTTACCTTTTTACTAATCCTGTATTAATGAGTATAAACAAATTCAATTTTATTAACCCAATTCAAATAATTAAAATTTAATGTACCATAAAATTTATACCATCAAAAAATTAAAAACCGCTTTTACAGTATTGCTATGTCTTATCTATACAATTATCAATGCACAGGAGAAAGAGCCTAAATTGAAATTGAAAGAAGTAGCTAATTTTGAAATAAGAGACGGCAGGAGTAACGGAACCGATATTACACCGAAAATACTAGAAAATAATATGCACTTAGTATTGTGTGAGTATCCTGAAATTAATGAGATTTATCTTTTCAACACTTCGGAAAAATCGGATTCTAAAAGCTATGGTCGAATTTATTCAGTCACTAAAGAAGAGACACCGGAAGACGAAAATTTTTACAAATGTCAATTATACCAGTTTAGATGGAGTTACATCAATACCTATGATAAAAAAGAGGGTACAGCCAAGGTTGAAATATTTGTTACTTATAAACCTCAAGGTGTTTATTATGAGTTAACAATTTTACCAGAGAATCTGAATGTTTTGGTCTATAAAGGATTAATGACTGGAGATTTGTCCGAATTAGACAGCAATATTAAAAAGTAGATTCTCTTGTTTTTTTTTTAAAGAAGAAGACCGGTTGTAATAAAAGCTTCTTTCTTTTAAAATAATTTATTCACTAAGGGTTACCTTTTTACAATTTCACTATTAACAAGTATAAACAAATAATCAATAACAATTTTAAAATCACTTTTTATGAAAAATGTACTTTTCCTTATCGCTTTTTTATTCACAACTGCTTTCACTTTTGCTCAAGATGTTTACGTTCAAGGTTACACCAGAAGCAACGGAACTTATGTACAAGGTTATTATCGTACTGAACCCAATTCTACAAGAAATGACAATTATAGTACCGTTGGTAATGTGAATCCATATACGGGGGAAGCAGGAACAAAACAGAGAGACGGTTACACAACTACAAGAACTTCTTCTAGCACTTACAGTGAACCAACTTATACCAGTACAAGTACATATTCAACACCAACATATACTGTACCTTCAACAACCTATTCATCATCAAGTTATAGTTCTAGTAATACTATATATACCGGCTCGCGTGGAGGTCAATATTACATCAACAGTAATGGGAATAAAACGTATATAAGAAGTAAATAAATTTAAATGAGCATTCATCTAGTCATCTTCGACCCTTGAAGTAATAAGCATGTCGATTAAGCAATATTCTTTATCACTATTCATCTGAAAAGCATACTGTAATTTGAAATTTTATCGCTATTTTGTAAAACTTTAAAAATAACTACAAAATATACAGAGATGCCAAAGATTATATCAACAAAGTTTGGACATTTAAGCGATCAAGAACTGGTGCAACTCATCAAGGAAGACCAAGAATATTTGGGCGAAGTTTACAAAAGATGCAAATCCTATAGTGTTCAGTTTATGCGGAAAATGACTAACGGAGCCATAAACGATTATGAACTAGATGATGTGTTTCACGATTCTATTTTAGTTTTATATGAAAAAATTGTTGGTGGTAATTTCGAATTAACGGCTTGCCTGCAAACGTATTTGAATTCGGTTTGCCGTTTTCAATTGCTAAATAAATTGGGAAAAGAAAAACTAAATTCAGATTATGACGATTATTCCGATTCTGATGATGATGAAAATCCAATGTCATATAAATCCACAATCACTGATTCCTTGGATGAGATTGAAGACGTAAAAGAAAGCCAGTTTTCAGCGATTGAAATTGCCTTAAATAAAATGAAAGATGCAGGCGGGCATTGCTACGAATTGCTAAGTTTGTTTTGGTATCATAAAAAATCGATGGATGATTTAGTAGAGATATTTGGCCATAAAAATGATAGAAGCGCAATAACCCAAAAATATAAATGCCAAGAGCGATTAAGAAAATTAGCCTATAACGAATTGAACAACTTGAAATGAAAACAGCTATTGACATAGTACAAAGTGTATTGCTTCCAAAATTGGAGAAAGATGCCAGTTTTGATGCAGACAAAACCAATATCGCTTTTTGGGAATCTTTGGCTACGGAGCTACTTGATTTTGAAAAGGATACGAAACCTGTTTATTCTATTATTTTCAGCTTAGAATTGGCTGATTCCGAAAAAGTAATTACCAAATTACCGGTAGTATATTCGACCTATATTAAAGAGTTGGCCGAGAATTATGTTTTGAAACAAACTTCAAAAGCAACGGATTATTTATTAGAATCGAATAACGAAACTTTTCTTAAAGAAGTTGATTTTTTGCAAACAATGCAAAAAGCCATAAAGAGCGTTGAACGCAAACGCATCAAAAGAGATTTACCCAACAGCTATGAACGCTTAACTTTTGAACTTTCTGAAAACGATCTTGCTAACGTTACTAAAAAAAAAGGCCGAGAGGATTTAAAAGCTAAATTCAAGCAATGGGATGCAGAGTTAGTTACCGATGAGGTTCCTGTTATTCAGATGTCAGAGGAAACGACATATTGGGCAAGTGCAATCATTTCATTATCGTGGATGAAGTATGCCGTTGCTGCTTGCGTGATTATTGCTGCCGGATTATTCTATTTTAAAAGTAGTGAATCAGGCCTTGTACCCGAACAGAATAGTGTGGTAACAGCTCCCGATAAAAAGGAAAACGAAAAGGTCATAGAAAAACCTGAAATAATTTCCCCTACGAAAGAAGTCATAGCTTTAGCCGAAATTGAAACAACCTCAAAAACAATTCCGGTTTTGGAGCTTGATTTATATGGTTATACTGCAAATAATAAAAAGCTAAAAATAACGGTCAATTTCAAAGATGTGACAAACCGAATTCAATCATTGGAAAAAATCATTGGAAATGAAAGTAAGAAACACAATATTGATTCTAAAACCAAAGAAGCATACCAAAATGAATTAGTCTTATTAAAGACACAAACTGGCAAATATCTATTCGATGGAAAAACAGTAACACTGTTCCAAAAAACCACAAAAGATTGTAAAGTCTTATTGACTGAAGAAAAACAATACTACTTTCAAAACGGAGAAACATATTATAGGTTAAATGAAACAAGTACTCCTTTGTCTTTGATAAAAGAAACTGATGGCACAATAATTGATACCCTTAATAAAATAAATTTCGAAAATGACTAATCTAATATCCAATTATAAACATCAAAAGAAAAGCCTAGCTTTTCTTTTGATGTTTATAATAAGTCCTGTTTTTTTTGTCCATGCGCAAAACAATGCCGAAATTCAAATCAAAGCAGTTTTCAATCAATTGGTAATGGCTTATGGAAGTTCAAAAGCAGCACCGGAATTGCAATTTATGAAATCGAGTCCTAAGCCGACGACACCTGCATTGTACTCAAAGCCTATAGTCAAAATAGACCTACAGTTGTATGGTATATGTAAAACTTTTGGAAAAGACAGCTTGAATGCTTTATCTGTTGTAATCAGCCATGAATTAGCACATTATTACTATGATCATAGTTTTTGTACAGATTTTGCTTTTGCCATTCGAAATAAAAGTCAGGAATTTTCAAAGACAATAAAGTTGGTCAGCAAAAACCAAAAAGTAATCTACGAAACCCAAGCCGATGATAAGGGGTTATTCTATGCTGCAACAGCGGGCTATAATCCCTTTGAGATACAACCCAAGATATTGGATGCCATTTATAAATACTACCAATTAAAAGAAGTAAACGAAGGCTATCCCTCGAAAAAGGAGCGTAAAGCAATAGCTCAAAACGCATTGATTAAATCCCAAAAATTATTTGCTGTTTTTCAACAGGCTTTAGAAGCCAAAGAAAATAATGAATATGACAAAGCTTTGTCATTATTTGAAACCGTAAATCAGGATTTTCCCTCAAGAGAAAACTTCAATAATATTGGCGTACTAAAAACACTTAAAGCATTAAATTTAAAAGTTTTATCCAAAGATGAAGCGGACAATCCGAAACGTTTTTTGTATCCATTAGAAATAGACAATACCAGCCGATTAAAGCAAAGTGTCACTCGTGGAGGCAGAGATGATCAAAAACAACAGCAAATGATTGTTTTGCTAAAAAGTGCTCAAAAAGATTTTGAAAAGGCAATTAGTTTAGATGTAAATTATACTGTAGCTTATATTAACCTGGCTTGTGTTTTCGACTTATTAGAAAATCCAGAAGCTGCTATTGGAAAAATAAAAGAATTGTCTTTGAACGAGCAAACAAGTATTAATGCCAAACGAATTTTGGCAATTGCATATTATCACATTGATAATGAAAAAGAAGCAAAAAAGATTTGGAAAGAAATGAAAATATAAAATGGTGAACGATTTAGAAAGCCCATTTTACCGCAAAGTTGCCACACTTTTAGAGCAAGCTCAAAAATAAGTTAAAGTGTTGTTTTTGAATGTTTAAGGAAATAATTAATGAAAACTAATAAAGTTTTAAATAATAAAAAAAATAAAATTAGAGTATTTGTTTATTTTATGTTGATACTGTTTGTCTCAAGTTTGCATGGCCAATCTAAGATAGATAGTATTTCTTTTTATTCTGAAAAGGGAAATACCAAAAAAGCCATAAGTTTTGCAGAAGAATTAAAGTATAAACATATAAAAGAAAAAGACACCTTAAATATTAATTACGCTAATCTGTTAACCTTGTTAGGAAAATTGAACAAATCTATTAAGGATATTAAAAAATCTGAGAAATATTATATTCAAGCGATTAATGTTTTAAAAAAACATAATGAAAGTAACGAATTGACTAAGGCAACATTTTTAGATAATTTGGCAGTTTTTTATAAAGATCAAGGGCAGTTTGCAAATGCTTATCCCCTATTTCAAAGAGTTCATGATATAAGAGAAAAACATCTCAGGAAAGATGATACAGATTATATTCATTCACTTTTCAATTTAGCATTTACTGCACAAAATTTGGGATATTTTGAAAAGGCCAAATCTCTTTATTTTAAAGGTCTTGAATTGCAAAGAAATTTTTTTGGAGATACTCATTATGAAGTAGCTAATACTTTAAGCAGTATTGGAGAAATATGCTACCACGAAACCAAATATACTCTAGCTGAAAAGTATTTTACGCAATCTAGACAAATATATATAAGTTTATTAGGCGAAAATGATCGAACATCTATAAAGGCTTCAAATAATTTAGCTGAATGTCTACATAGGATGGGAAACTACGGTAGGGCTAAATCCATTTTAACAGATGTACTAAAAAGAAAGAAAATTATTTATGATCAAAATGATTCCGAATTTGTAGTATCAATAAATAATTTGGCTTCTGTTCATCAAGATCTTGGAGAGTATGAATATGCCGAAAAATTATATAAAAAAGCATTGGAGAATATAGGTAAAAATCCAACAAATAATAGTAAAAATTATTCAGTTGCAATTAATAATCTTGCTATATTATATCATGCTCAAAACAAAAATAAAGAAGCAGAAGATTTGTATATAAGGAGTATTGCTTTCTCTAAAAAATATTTTGGAGAATATAGTAGAGATTATGCCACTTCTATTGATAATTTAGCTTCATTTTATCAAGACATTTTAATTTTTGATAAAGCAGAAAAATTCTATCTCCAAGCATTAAAAATAAGAAAATCTGTTGTGGGTGAAAATCATCCTGATTATCTGGTTTCGCTGCAAAATATTTCCAGCTTGTATTTGAATATAGGATTATATGATAAAGCAGAACAGAATGCTTTAATTTCCAAAAAATTATTTGAAAATATATATTCGAAAGAGCATCCTGAATATTCTAGTGTGCTGAACAATCTAGCAAACATCTATTTAAAAAAAGGAAACTATTTTCAAGCAGAAAAACTATATCTGGAATCAGAAAATATAGTATCAAAAACATTTGAAAGCACACATCCATATCACATTTCATCACTTTTTAATTTAGCAACCGTCAAGTTTTATCAAAAAAGATACATTGAAGCAAAAGGATATTACATTAAGATAATAGCACTAAGTAAAAATAATTATGATTATGGCGCAATTCAAATGTTGGCCATAATTGAAGATTTGTTAAGTAATCAAAAATTAGCATCAAACTATTATAATAAACTTTCTATTGGTTTTAGGGATAAAATAAACGATTCATTTTCTTATTTGTCATCTGATGAGTTAAATCCTATAGTAAAGAATTATTTTTCAAACAGATTTTACTCGCTTTCCTTTCTACAACGCAACCAAAACAAGTATGAAAACATGAACATTGGCTGTTATGAAAACGAGCTATTGGTCAAAAATATTTCATTGCGCAATCAGCAAAATATTATCAAAAGCATCCAGAAAAGCACTGATACAGCTCTAAAGAAAAAGTACGAACAGTTTGTAAATAATAAAAGGTTACTTAACAAACTGAATGAATTACCAATTGAAAAAAGGCCAGCTCAATACGAACAGCTAACCGCAGACACTAAAACTTTAGAGAAAGAATTGTTACGGCAGTCGACAGTTTTTGTGCATGTAAAAAATACTTTATCTGTTGATTGGAAGAAAGTTCAGGAAAAATTAAAACCAAATGAAGTTGCCATTGAGTTAGTATCTTATAACTATTACGACAAAAAATGGACAGGGAATCTTGTATATGCTGCTTTTGTGGTTAAAAAAGGATATATAGCACCAAAGTACATTCCATTATTTGAGCAAAAACAGTTGGAATTGTTGCTTGCAAAGAGCAAGAATGAAAAAGATAACATTCAGATAGATAGACAATATTCAGATAAAGCGATTAGCGATTTGTTCTTAAAACCAGTTCAAAATGAACTAAAGGGTATTAAAAGCATTTATTTATCACCAACGGGTTTGGGCAATCAAATTAATTTTTCAGCTTTGCCTGTTACAGAAACACAAACACTAGGAGAAAAATACCAAGTCCACATTTTAGGTTCAACAGCAGAAATAGTAAATTATAAAGTATCCAGTTTTGATAAAAAAAGTAAACTAAAGTTGTTCTTGTATGGCAATATTGATTACGATAAAAGTGAGGTTTCAAACAAAGTTGTATCGGATACTGTAACGAATAGTAGTCCTAAATTTACTGCATTGGCCAGTAGAACTGCAACTACTACTAAGTTTGAATATTTAGGTGGAAGTAAGATAGAAATTAACAAAATCAATGCTGATGCAAAACAGAACAATTTTGAATCAGCAATAATTGAGGACAAAAAAGCCACAGAAGAAAGCATTAAATTATTAGATGGAAGAACAATCCCTTTTGTTTTGCACTTAGCCACACACGGATTTTTCTATTCGCATTCAAAGCAAGAACTTCTGAAAGAGGATTTATCGTCAGGCAGTAAGTCTACGATTTACAAAACGGCTGACGATCCGATGATGCGTTCTGGATTGGTATTTGCCGGAGCCAATAAGTATTGGGACAAACCAACCGAAAATATAGCTACCGATGATGGTGTTTTGACAGCCAATGATATATCCAACATGGATTTTAATGCCTGTCAATTGGTTGTACTGAGTGCCTGCAAAACAGGATTGGGTGAAATTCAAGGGAGTGAAGGTGTTTTTGGTTTACAGCGCGCCTTTAAAATGGCCGGCGTAAAAAACATCATTATGAGCTTGTGGAAAGTTCCAGATGCCCAAACTGCTGAGCTTTTTGACATTTTTTACAGTGAGTGTTTTGCAGGTAAAACAATTCATGAAGCTTTTCAAATTGCTCAATCCAAAATGAAATCAAAATATTCGCCTTATTATTGGGCTGGGTTTGTATTGTTGGAATAATTTTCATGAATAAATAAAAAAATATTTCACCAAATAAAAATTGATTTTCAAGCATTTAAGAATCCCTATTCTTTATAAACATAAAGAATAGGGATTCTTTTTTATTTCAGAGGGTTACCTTTTGGGATTTCTATTATTAATGAATATAAAAGCTTTGAAATAAAGTAAAAGAAAATTATCTGGATAAAATTCAAGGCAAATATTACTAACTAATAGAAAAATAAAATCTATGAAAAAGACATCCAAGATTATCAGTATTGCGATCATTTCAGTAATGCTTGCTTTGAGTTTTACAAGTTGCAACAATAAAAGCAATAAAACAGTTTCACAAAAAGAAAGTTCCCAAAATCAAATTGTGCTAACGAATCCCCCAGTGCCGGAATTAGATATCCCTTATCAAAAATTCAAAATCAACCCTGATTCTTCAGTTGTTTTGCATTCAAAAATGGGAACAGAAATAAAAATTCCATCAGGCGCTTTTCTGGATGAGAATGGCAATGTCATAAAAAATGAAGTAGATCTTACCTTCAGAGAATTTTATAATCCACTAGATTTTTTCTTGGCTGGAATACCTATGAATTATGAAGAAGATGGAGTTGTAAAAGCCTTTGAATCTGGAGGTATGGTAGAATTAAATGCCGAATCGAATGGAAAGCCTGTTTTTGTAAATCCAAAAAACAAAATTGTAATGGATTTAAATAGTTGGACAGACGAAACAAATTTCAATTTATATGATTTGGATCCAAAATCAGGAAAATGGATAGAAAGAAATAAAGATATCGTAAAAATCGATAATATAAAGAAAGAATTGGATTCATTGCCTATTATTCCGGAGATGCCTAGAAAACAATCGAGTGCTTCATTTGAAATCAAAGATGACACAAAAAATCATCCAGAAATAAATGAATACGAAAACGTAATGTTTCAACCTGTTGATGACCAATGTGGCGCGACTGATGCAACAGACATAAAAATAAAATCGCTAAAAAATGGCACATATGAACTTACGTTTATTGTGAAATTTGACGAGGCGGTCATTCACCAAAGAAAATGTATTTGCTATTTAGCTTTTAAAGAAGGTAAGGATTACAATAACGCTTTGAAACAATATAAAAAGAAGTACGGTGCAATGATTAAGAAGAGAGAAAAAATGAAGAAAGAAATTGATAAAAAGTGGAAAATATACAATGACATTGTAAGTATCCACAGAAAAAATGATTTAAAAAAGTTAGATGCTATAGATAGAGTAACCCGAACATTAGAAATAAACAATTTTGGTTTTACTAATATTGATCGACCAACATCATATCCCCAAGGAAATGAAATTGAGCCCATCTATACGGACGAAGAAGGAAATATTATTACAATTAAAAATGTAGTACTCGTAGAATTGGATACAAATGCTTTATTCAGATATGAAAATATAGTTAAGTATAATCATAATAAAAAGAACATGTTGTGGGGAATCACGAGTGAAGGCAAATTAGCTTATTTAAAGGCACCAGATTTTAAATTAATTGTTGACATGGCCTCTAAACAAAAAATTAAAATGCATACTTACAATGGAAAATTAGAATCGCAGGAAGATATAATGAAAGTATGTTTTGATAAAAATAATTACCCCAAGAACATCATTTTTAAGTGATGGAGTAAGTCTCAATTTTTTGTAAAAATATAAAATTGGGACTTTTTTTAATTCACAGGGTTACCTTTTATGTTATTTGATATTAATATATTATAAGAGCATAATAACTTATTTAATTACGACAAAACACGCATCAAATGAAAAAACTCATTTAAGGACACAATTAATCATTTTGAGTGAAAGTGAGAAACTATTTAAAATAAAGAAAAAACTTACTCAATATTAAAATAAGTTAGTTTTATCGATAAAAAAATACTTTTTAACTATTTTTTTAAATATAGACTAAGTTTACATCACTACTTTTGCATATGATAATCAGTCAATTATATAATAACATATTAGAGACAAGGAAAATCTAATTAGGGATTAGAAATAAAAAAATAATAGATCACCTTTTATTAAATGAGGTATTGTCAACTTTTCAATTGTGGAATGATAAATTGAGAAAATTCTCAACTTTTACAAGATTCAAAATTTACAGTTTAAAGGATATTTAACAGAGAGTTATCAAATGATTTAGAAATGGATATAATTAAAAATAACCCATACAGGATAATAGGAATATTGGTTGGTACTTCAACAAAGGAAGAACATTCTAAAACTAAAAAACTCAAAATGTATATTGGGGCGGGACAGGAAGTTCCAGAAGATTTTAGCTTTCCTATTATTGGTCATTTGGATAGAAATATCGATAATGTAAACGATGCCATTTCTAAGTTAAATCTAAATAATGATCGTGTTAACGCCTCATTATTTTGGTTTTACAATGGTAATGCAATAACAGATGAACCGATGTTTGATGCTTTAAAAGCATCAGAAGAAGAAGCTAAAGAAGCTATAGCTGTTTGGATAAAATTGGTAGCTGCAGAGGAAGTCACAAAAAGAAATGCATCAGCTTTTCAAAACCTTTCCACTTTATATCTGAATAGTGCTATTAAGAAAGCTACAATTTCTAAAACTAAACTTGAAAAAGGAATCACTCTAAAATTGAAGTTTTTAGAAAGTGATTTTATATATGATTTTATTAAGCTTTCCTCAGATGAAACCTATAAAGTATCGAAAGAAGCTTTACAAATCAACTTCTTGACCCAGGTATATTCTGAAATTGAAAAAGTAGACACAACACTTGTGGATTGGTATCTTGGTTGTATTTCAAAAATTTCATTTACGGCTAGACAAAATTATTTACGCGATTTCGTTTCAAAACCAATTGACCATATTAAAACGAGAATTGAAGAAACAAAAGTAAAAAGGAAAGATAAGCCAAGTAAAGCATATGCTTTAGGGTTAAGTTTATTTGATAGCGAAAACGGTAAAATAAATACAATACAAAATATTCTGGGTAAAAACAGTATTCAATTCACTTCTATATCTGATAAACTTTCCGATGAAATATTACAATGCGGTATTGATTACTTTAAAAAGTACAGAGATACTGACACTGATCCAAGTACTAAAGCAATGTATTTGTTCAAGAAAGCAAAAAAAATGGCTGTTGGCAGTATTGCAATTCAAAGATGTAAGGAAAATACAGAAAACCTTCAGGAATGGATTGATGAAAAACCGGAACGTGACAAAATGAATTCAATTCAAATTCATCTTAACACATTGCTTCAATTGTTTGATGAATTTGAAAATAAAATCGAAAATATTGCCAATGCCAAAATATTAGTAAATTCAGCAAAACCGCATTTAATTAATATAAAAAATGTTTTAGGCAATGCAGATGAATTATATTTAAGACTTTCAACTCGTGTTGCGGGTCAAGCTCAAAGTTATATTATTGAAGAAGTGAACAATGTTCAGGAAAATCTTGAGTATAAATTATCTGTAGATAGATACGGAACATTAAATAAAATAAAAACAGCATTTAGAAACGGATGGGAAGTAACCAATTTAATTGGCACTTTGGATATGGAGCATGAGTACAAAACAAGTAGATTTAATCCTTACAAAGAAACTTTAAGAGGTCTTTGTAATCAATTAGACATTAGCACAACAAGTTATAGTACATCTTCTCCAAGTAGTTCCTCAAGATCATCCACGTCCTCAAGACCAAGCTCTACATATACTCCTCCAAAATCTAGTTCAAATGATACAAATTGGGGAGGATGGATTTTTGGTATAATTCTTTTTATAATTATAATTAAGTCTTGTAGTGGTGCTAACGAAAATCATAATAGCAATAGTACAAATTATGATATAGCAGTGGATACAGCTGCAGTCGTAGCTGATACAATTGCAGTCGCAACAGACACAACTGCATATCCGATAGATACTTCAGCTACAATTCCTCCTAAAGTAAATTATTCAAGTCCATATATTGGAAACCAATTACAAAATGGAGAATCACCACTAGATGATTGCTTTGGTTCGGGGTCTTATCAAGGTAACGCAACTTTAACAATTAAAAATGGTGGTAATGCAGATGCAATAGTATGCCTATATAGTGTCTCTAATGATAGAACTATTAGAAATGAATATATACAGAAAAATTCAACTTTTAAGATGTCAAACATTGCTCAAGGTTATTATAAGATTCGGATCTTTTATGGTAATGACTGGAATCCGAATTTAGTAAACAATTGTGGCTCTAAAGGAAATTTTGAATCCGACGTGAATTTTTCAGAATTTGATGGAGAGGAATATTTTGAAGATAGTTCAAGAGGATTTACAAATGCAACAGTTACACTTTATACGGTTGCTAATGGTAATGCGTCATCTTCCACAATAGATCAATCTACTTTCTTTAATAAATAATAAAATCTTTTAGCAATGAAAAAACAACTTGTAATAGCTCTTATCCTTTTCAATTATTTTAGTTCACTTGCTCAAGTAACCAAAGAAGATTTGAACCAAGAAATTAAGCCTTTGACAGAAAAGGTAAAATCGCTTCAATCTGAAAACAAAAAACTTAAAACAGAAGTTGATAATCTTAATTCAAAACTTTCTGAAGTAAACTCTAAGCTCGATGCTCTTGACCAAAAAACCCAATCTAATACTTCAGATATTCAAAAGACAAGTTCAGAGTTAAACGGAAAAATAGCAAATTCAGAAACAACAACAAATCAAAAATTCACACGGGTTGATAATTCTTTGAGTAAAAATTCTTTGTGGTCGATCATTGGAATTTTAGGAGCAATTATTGTTTCAGGACTAGTATATTGGTTAGTGAGCAAACGCCAAACTACCGACAAAACTGATGTTGAAGCACAAATTAGCAAAACTAAGAAAACACTCGAAGAAGAAGGTGTGAAATTGGACACTAAATTAACAGAAGTTCTAGAAACACAATTGAAATTAGTACAAGAAGAAAGAACGAAAATACCGGCTAATAAATCAGAAGAAATAGACCATTCACTTGCTTTAAAAGTAGCCGATGAAATTGTGCGTATAAATAAAAACCTATCCAATATGGATGCCAATACCAAAGGTTTAAAGCAACTATCAGCATCTGTAAAACGTATTGAAGATAACTTTGCAGCTAATGGTTATGATATGCCAGAAATACTAAACAAACCATTCGATCCAAGAATGAAAATGGTTGCGAATATGGTTGAAGATGAAAATTTAGAAAAAGGATCTGAAGTAATAACTAAAATAATCAAACCACAAGTAAACTTTAAAGGAGTGATGATACAATCGGCTCAAGTAGAAGTTTCTGTAGGTCAATAAATAATTAATAAATGAGAACAAAAATAGACTTTGGTATTGATTTAGGAACTACTAATTCAGCAATTGCAAGAATTGAAAATGGCAAACCAGTTATTAAAAAATCGGACACCTTAAAAGATACTATTCCTTCTTGTGTTAGTATTAATAAGAAAAAGGATATTCTAGTTGGCGACCCAGCTTTTAATGTATTAAAAGGTGATAAGATTAGAGCGCTTAAAACTTTGAAGCAAGAAAACTCAAATGCTTACATTGAATTTAAAAGAACAATGGGTAATGATGCTACATTTCCAAGTTCTCATATGGGTAAAGATTTTACATCGGAAGAATTGTCTGCTGAAATATTAATGAAATTGAAATCATTTATTACGGATGAATTAGTGAAATCGATTGTTATTACTGTACCTGCAAAGTTCACTATGGTTCAAAAGGACGCCACTGTAAAAGCGGGTAAACTAGCAGGTTTTGAGCATATTGAATTGTTGCAAGAACCTATTGCAGCATCTATGGCTTATGGACTTGATGCTAATAATAAAGATGGGATATGGTTAGTTTTTGACTTTGGAGGTGGAACTTTTGACGCTGCAATAATTAAAGTCGAAGATGGGATTATGAAAGTTATCGATACAGAAGGTGATAACTGGCTAGGAGGTAAAAATCTTGATGAAGCAATTGTAGATAATTTAATAATTCCATACTTAAAAGAAAATTTTGAATTAGAAACTTTTTTTGAAGACGACACTAAAAAAGAAATATTAAGAAACGCAATAAAATCAAAAGCCGAAGAATGTAAAATCGATATGTCATTTAAGGACAGTACGAATTTTTATTATGACTTGGGGGAATTTCCATTAAATGACGATAATGGTGATGAAATTGAAATTGATTTTACTATTGATCAGACTTTAATGGCTCAAGCTGTTGGTTCAATATTTCAAAAATCAATTGATATCTGTAATGATTTATTAAAAAGAAATAATCTAAAAGGGGCTCAATTAACAACCTTATTATTGGTGGGTGGTCCAACTTATTCTCCAATTTTGAGAAAAATGTTAAAAGAGCAAATCACAGATAAAATTAATACAAGTATTGACCCAATGACATCTGTAGCTTCTGGTGCTGCATTGTTTGCTTCGACTATTTCTGTTTCAGAAGAAGTTATGGAACAAAGCAGAGACACTACCAAGTTACAATTAGAAATTAAGCACGAGGCAACTACGGTTGAAGAGGAGGAAATGGTAAACATCAAAATCCTTAAAGAAAAAACAGAAGGCACTATTCCAGATAAAGTTTTTGCAGATGTGGTGCGTGGTGACAAAGCTTGGTCAAGTGGAAAAAAACAAATTAGTGAAAAAGCTACTTTAGTTGATGTCCAGTTAAATTCAGGCGCATCAAATACTTTTGAAGTTATACTATATGATGAACAAGGAAACAAACTAGAATGCCAACCTAATACGTTTAACATATTACAAGGTATCAATCCCGCACAAGCTACATTACCTTATCATATTTCAATTGAAATCACAGACCGTATTCAAGGAAAGGACTTGTTAACAGCAATAAAAGGATTAGATAAAAATCTTACTTTACCTGCAACTGCTGTAACTAAAGGATTAAAAACACAAAAAGATATTCGCCCAGGAATAAGTTCGGATGAAATTATCATTCCTATCTATCAAGGGGATTATTACGCTGAAGGGACAACAGCTATCCATAGCACTCATATAAACGACGTAAAAATTAACGGAGAAGATTTACCTTCATTACTTCCAGCTGGTAGTGATGTTGAAATTACTTTAAAAGTGGATCGTTCCGAGCAAATGACAGTATCTATTTTCTTCCCTTATTTAAACCATACAGAACAACAAACAGTAGAAATAATCCAAGGTAAGTCAGTTAGCAAAGAATGGTTGGGAAATGAAATCAGAAAAGCTAGAAAAACAGCCAAAAGATTACAAGAAGAAAATAATTCCAAAGAAGTTGAAAAAATCATTACCAACATTAATGGAATTGCTGAGCAATTAGAACACAAAGGCGGTGGAGACAGCGGTAAACTCGAAGTTCAGGATAATTTATTAAAAGAACTAAGAGCATTAGATAAGCTAGATAGTGAAACTGAATGGCCAAAAGTGGAAAAAGAATTAAAAGAAAACTTTTATGACTTAGAAGATTTGCTAAATAAGGTGAAAATTAATGGTGAAGAAGGAAATTTAAAAATGGAAGCTATCGATGCACATATGGAGGAGTTCAAGGTAAAGATTGAACAAATTATAAAAGCAAAAAATGTTATTCACGCCAAAGAACTTATGGATGAAATAGATAGTTTAGATTTTAATATTAGAGATATTTTGACGGGGCCACAAATGGATGTTTCAATGATTAATAGCATTAATTCTAATTTTTCAAATACAAATTGGAAAGACAGTAACAAAGCCAGAGTCTTATTAAACCAAGCTATGCAATCAATTAATAATGGTAATGTTTCAAATTTGAGACCAATATTAATTCAAATAATTGATGTTATGGATAGAGATGACGCTGAAAAACTAACGGGTAAATTGACTAGATAATTAGAAATTAACATAAATAGGATGCTGTCGAAAAACTTTTCTATAAATGATGATTACAAAGTTTTACTGTTCGTAAAACAGGGCTTCTATGCAGAAACTTATAGAGTTAAAGGGAATGATGGGAAACTTTACTTCTTAAAGCTATTTAATTATTCTCAATTGCATAAATCAGCTTTTGATGAAGACAATAATATTCTTGAAATAGAATTAGTAAAGTCAATTCAGCACCCAAATTTGGTTACTTACAAAGACAGTGGTGAAGTTGTTATTGAAAATAAGAAATATGCCTATTTGGTCCTGAATTTTATAGCTGGGGAAACGTTATCTGAAAAGATAATTCGTGAAAAATATAAATCGCTTTATGATATTAAAAGCATAATTATTGAAATACTTGAAGGTTTAAAATACTTGCATCAACAAGCCAACCCTATAATTCACAACGAAATTACATTGCAAAATGTAATGTTAGATTTAGCACAGGGTAATCCAAAACCAAAAATCATTGATTTTGGTTACGCTAGAGAGTTTCATCAATCATCAAAGGTTTTTAATAAAGAAGGATTAAATCCTAATTTTCTTGCCACTGAATGTTTTCATAATATTTATTCGCCACAATCTGATGTGTTTTCGGTAGGTATAGTTTTATACCAATTGATTTACAATTCATTACCTTGGATTATTGATGTTTCTAAATTTAAAGGTAAACAGTCTGAATTGGAAGATAAAATTGTAGAGGAAAGAAAGAAAAAAATAAAATTTCCAAATGTTTCTGATGATATTATTGATTTCGATGATGTTATAACTAATATTATTAAAAAAGCATTGCATACTGATACAGAAGTAAGATTTAGTTCTGTGGATGAATTTATAAAAGCACTAAAAGGCGAATTAATTGTAGAGGATATTGATACAATCCAAATTCAAAAATCCAATAAAGAACCTACTAAAAAGAAGAAAACATTCAGTTCAGTAGCAAAAGGGAAAGGTTTTAATGCCATAGCAGGAATGCAGGATTTGAAAAACCAACTTCAAGTTGATGTTATTGATGCTCTTCGTAATCCGGAAGAGTATGAAAAATATGGAGTAACTATTCCTAATGGAATGTTATTATTTGGACCTCCAGGCTGTGGTAAAACATTTTTTGCCAAACATTTTGCAGAAGAAGTGGGTTTTAATTTTATGTTAATAAAACCATCATCGTTAAAAAGTCGTTATGTAAATGCAACTCAAGAAAACATTGCAAAAATGTTTGAAGAAGCAGAAGAAAACGTACCAACTATTATTTTCATTGATGAAATGAATGAATTAGTTCCAAGCAGAGACAGTGATGCTCACGAAATGTCCAAAAGTGCTGTGAATGAAATGCTAGCCCAAATGGACAGAACAGGTGAAAAAGGAATATTCATAATCGGAGCTACTAATTATCCTCATATGATTGATCCTGCTATTTTGAGGGCGGGTAGATTAGATAAAAAATTCTATTTATCTCCACCTGATTTTGAAGCTAGAAAAGCTATGTTTGAAATGTATCTAAATTCTAGACCGACTGATTTTGGAATAGATTACGAAAAATTAGCAAATCTAAGCGATAATTTTGTAGCTGCCGATATTGAGCTTTTAGTAAATGATGCTTCCAGAAATGCATTAAAAGTTAAAGGTCGGATTACGATGGAAATACTTGAAAATGTGATAAATAATACAAAACCATCAGTTTCAATTTCAGAATTAAATAAATACGAAGAACTTAGAAAAAAAATGGAAGGTGATAACACCCCAATAATTAACAAAACTATTGAACGTCCAATGATAGGTTTTAAAAAATAAAAAAAATGGAAACAATCACTTTTGACAAATTACTATTAAAAACTGCATTTTGTTGTATGGCTTCTGATGGACATATTGATAACAGAGAAGTTACTTTAATAAAAAAAATGTGCCAACAATCTCCATTATTTATAGACTTTGATTACGGTAAAGAAATCAATGTTTTGTTAGCAAAAATTAATGAACTCGGCTCAGAATTTATTCAATATTATTTTAATTTACTACACAAGACTGTCTTAACAAAAGAAGAAGAGTTAACCATAATAGACTTTGCAATTAATACTATTAATGCTGATGAAAAAGTTGAATATTCTGAGATAAAATTTTTTAAAGCAATGCGTAAATGTCTAAATATTACTAATGAAAATATTTTAGTTGTATATCCAGATTTAGAATATTATTTAGAAGAAGATATTAATACAGAAAGTGAATTAGATAAATTAGTCAATAACTATTTAATTTCCATTGAATTACCGAAATTTGAAAAGATCAATTTAGAGAATTTAGAAAATTAATAATTCATTTTTAATTCAGACACTCTTCTTTTTTTTAAAAGTACTTTTAAATAAAGGCATTTGACAATTTTTTTTAATTCTACATAATGCAATGTAAAAAATTTTATATGAGGAGACTCATTTATAATGGATATATCTTTTTTTATCGCAATTATTATAACGTTAAGTTTTTCACAACTTACCTGTGTTAAATCCAAATTCATTTTAAAAAGAATTTGGATTTTTTTTATTTCATAGGGTTACCTTTTTATTATTTCTGTATTAATGAGTATAAACAAATAAACATTAACAATTTTAAATTTACTTATTATGAAAAATTTACTTTTCCTTATCGCATTTTTATTTACTACAGCTTTATCATTTGCCCAAGTTTCTGTAAGCGGGTATTACAGAAGCAACGGAACTTACGTTCAACCACATCAAAGAACGGCACCAAATTACACTCGAAATGACAATTACAGTACAGTTGGCAATGTGAATCCATACAAAGGGCAAGCAGGAACTCATCCGAGAGACGGTTATAGCTCCAGAAGAACTACTTCTAGCAATTATAGTACTCCAACTTATAGCAATACTAGTACTTATTCATCTCCTACTTATGCCCCGACAAGTAAGGAACATCTTGAATTATAAGATTAGAGTGTAATATTTGGATCAATAGTTTCAGATTGTTCTAGCATTATGGTATTGTCTGGAAAGACGATAACCACTCTGTTTTGCTGGAGTAATTCCATCAAAATTTCTATCAAACGGATAATCGCTTTTCTCAGCACTGCTTCTTCAATTTGGAATTTTGGATATTGAATAAAGTCCAACGAAACGGAGGGCTCTTCTTGTCCTAAACAAACAATTTCGCATAACGTTATTTTAGTACTCAAAACAAGTTCGAACTCCTTTTTTATTTGTTTCTGAGCTGTCAATAATACCATTTTGAAATCACTAAATGAGATTAATTCATTGGAATAACCTTTTATCAACCCAATTGTTGCTTGAGCATTAAAGGTTGGAGCTGTAATTAGAACGCTACTGTTTTTATCTTCTTCGGGATAGTTAAAAGATGTTTTCATATAATTTGTTGGTAATTTTAAATGTGATTATCCAAGCGAATTTAGATTATTCATTTCTTCTTTGTCTAAAAAACCATTACAAACACCAAACTCTATTAATCGGTCTTTATCAAAGTCAAAATAAAATGCTATGGACTGGCCAAAAATTATATTCTTATTTTTTAGGTCCTTTGTGTATTTGTAAGTCCAACGATACGCTTTTACCGTTTTCCCAATTTTACAAAACATGCATTTTGAATCGAATTGTTTCACATCGAGCAGTTCTGTTTCTTTATACAGGTTGTTCCAACTTTCCATACGGTTTAAAATAGTGCTTAAAACTTCTTTATAATCTTCCACAAAGGATAAATCATAAGTAATGAAAAGCTTTGCAAACAAAACTGGCTCCATAGTTTTGCATGCGATTTCTAAATCTCGTAAAAATGCTTTGGTGATTTCCGCCGTAAAATATTCTCTGTCTAAAATAATTGTTGTGTTGCTCATGATTTATTTTTTATTGATTTCAGATGTAACTTTTTCAATTAATATCGAATTTCATTAAAGGTAACCCATATTGAAAGGGATAATTCCCGTAAAGTCAAAATAGTATTTAACTGCTGGTGTGTGACGATAAAAGATAGGTCTGATTGCTGATTATACCGTAATTGTGAACAATTGCGGATGTGAAATCGATTTCCAATGCTGTAGCAGGAAATGCTTGAAAGCTGTTTTCAAACTTTAAAGTAATTGCATGAGTATTCATAACGTAACAAATTAAAAATTAAACTTTTTTGTTAAGTCGAAATAATGCGATAAAGAAAGTGGCTTCTCAATACATTTGAACGACTGTCCCGCATACTAAGCCACCGTGTCATGAGTTAATCGGTTGGCATCCGCCTTGGCGGATTCTTGATGCTTTGGCAAATATTGTAAATAATAATTGGGACACGCAAATACTTTTTCTTTTTTATTTGTTTTGTTTTGTTTTATAAATGTTTAATATTCAAAAAGAGAACATATGTGTGGTTTTATTTTGTAATTATGTCCTATCCTGACATAACGATACACAAAAACCTTCGTTTTGATGAACAAAAAAATTACTCATTTTGTTTCCCTTTTTGTGGCTTTAGATAGATATTTAAGTGCATTTTTGAAGTCCATTAATCAAAGTTCATTTTATAGTTTTTACAACGTTTTAATGTACTTATTTTATTCAGTTTAAATTTTTTGCCATAAAAACCAAACAAAGTTGGTAAAAATGTTTTTAGACACAATTACTGGCCAAGTCTTAAAAAGAGTTCTAAGGCTTCTTTTCGTTTCCTCAAACAAGCCAAGAACACTAGATTTAAACTTGTCCTGATTGCTTTCTAAAATCATTTTTAAATTTAGGGTTCAGTTTTAAAGGCGAAAAACTCAAGCTCAACGGAAGATGTAATTCAAAAATTTTAGTCTTTTCGAAAAACAAAAAAAATGAGCTGATGATATCCAATTTTTTAAAATAAAAATTAGATACAAGGTTTGCTTAAAGGCTCAAAATCTAAATCTAACAAATGATATAATTGATTTTAAAAGCAATTTTTTTTCGGACTTTTCTGTAAAATGACTTTTTATTAATTTTTAAAAGAAAAAGAAATCTTTTTTAATTTTTTAAGGATATTTTACAAAACCGCTAGAAGCCTAAAAATTAAAGGGATGACGCTGTTTTGTGTATGGTACAAAAACTCGATTTTGATATTTATTTATTCCCAAAGTAGCAGTTTACCTATCTCTAATATAATGGATTGGAAAGTTATTTTAAATTCCTTTTAGCTTTAAAAGATTTTATTTAAAGGTTTCAATTAATTTAAACACTACACAAAAATCAAGCATATTAAAAATTAATACTATAGTAATCGAATATTTAGGCATAAGTATTTCCGACAGGGAATACTTATGCCTAAATATTTGACCTTCACTTTTGATCAGAACACGAATTATAAGAGACATGGTATTTGTTAATATTGCTAATGAGCTTTAAATCAATTTAAAAATATAAAACAACGTTAAAAAGAATTAAATTATACGTGATACTCATTCATTTTACAATTTTCTTCTACCCGTTTTAGTATAAATTCGATACTTTAGCAAACCTATATTTCCTATTTTAATTCAAAACAATAATTGCTTAATGGCAGCCGAACAAAAACAAAAATTAGAACAACAACTCTGGAATATTGCAAACACCCTGCGCGGGAAAATGGATGCCGATGATTTTAGAGATTACATATTAGGTTTTATTTTCTACAAGTACCTAAGTACCAAAATGGACTTGTATGCCAACACAATACTTGAACCAGACGGCTTGACTTTTCAAGACGTCGAAGGACATGCTGATGAAGCGGCCTTGCTGGAAGAAATCAAACAATTAGCGTTAGATAAATTAGGTTACTTTTTGTTGCCATCCGAATTGTTTTCGGAATTGGCTCGAAGAGGTAATGCTGGCGGAAAAAACAATTTTATCTTGGGCGATTTAGCCAAAGTACTCACGCACATTGAGCAAAGCACGATGGGATCAGAAAGTGAGGAAGATTTTGGCAACCTGTTTTCCGACTTGGATTTAACTTCACACAAACTAGGAAAATCCGAAGCCAACAAAAACGAATTGATTGTAAAAGTCCTCGTGCATCTGGACGAAATTGATTTTGATTTAGAAAACACCGATAGCGATGTACTGGGCGATGCCTACGAATATTTGATTGGGCAGTTTGCCAGTGGCGCAGGAAAAAAAGCGGGAGAATTCTATACCCCGCAACAAGTGAGTAGCATTTTGGCACAACTGGTAACGGTGGGCAAAGATAAACTCAAGAGTGTTTATGACCCAACTTGTGGATCGGGTTCATTGTTGTTGCGTGTGGCCAAAGAAGTAAAAAGTGTAAGTGAATTTTACGGACAGGAAATGAATCCTACGACATACAACTTATGCCGTATGAACATGATTATGCACGATGTACATTACAAACGTTTTGACATAAAGAACGAAGATACGTTGGAACGCCCACAACATTATGACATGCGTTTTGAAGCCATTGTGGCCAATCCCCCATTCTCGGCAAATTGGAGCGCGAGTCCTTTGTTTATGAACGACGACCGTTTCTCTGCCTATGGAAAACTCGCACCAAGCAGTAAAGCTGATTTTGCTTTTGTACAGCACATGGTGCACCAGTTGGATGATAATGGAACCATGGCTATTGTTCTCCCTCATGGCGTTTTATTTCGTGGTGGTGCCGAAGGACACATTCGTGAATATTTGATAAAAGAAAAAAATTATCTCGATGCCGTAATAGGTTTGCCTGCCAATATTTTTTACGGAACCAGTATACCGACTTGCATTTTGGTTTTGAAGAAAGACCGAAACAAGGATGCTGAGCGCAGTCGAAGCATTTTGTTTATAGACGCCAGCCAACATTACGAAAAGGTTAAGACCCAAAACGTGTTGCGAACCGAGGATATTGACAAAATCATTAACACTTACAAAAGCAGGACTGCAGAAGTTAAATACAGCCATCTTGCGCCTTTGAGCGAAGTAGAAACCAACGATTACAACCTGAACATTCCTCGTTATGTGGATACCTTTGAAGAAGAAGATGCCATAGATTTAAATGCCATAACGACCGAATTGAGGGAATTGGCAAACCTTGGTAAAACAACCGATGCTACCATTGAAGAATTTTGTACGGAATTAGGAATTGAAACCCCATTCTAATGAGTACAGCAATTTTAGATATCGAAAAGAAAAAAACTCTTGTTCCTAAATTGAGATTTAAGGAGTTTGGGGGAGAATGGAATAAAATTAAATTAGGAGAAGCTTTTACAATTTTTAATGGATATGCTTTTGCAAGTAAATCATCAGTAGATGAAGGAGTTTTATGGGTTAAAATTGCTGATGTTGGGATTCAAGAAATGAAGAGCAATAACCTCTCATATCTTCCTATTTCATTAAAAGAAAAACACAAAAAATTTATTTTAAAAAAAGGTGATTTTGTTGTTGCATTAACTAGACCCATCCTAAATGGAAAATTAAAGATTGCCGAAATAAATAGGTTTTTCGACGGAGCTTTATTAAATCAACGGGTTGGTAAAATAATTTCTAAGAATTCACATTATTTTATTTATTCACTATTACAAAAGACAGATTTAATTAAATCTATTGAAAATAACATTGCAGGTTCAGACCCTCCAAATTTATCTCCAAACGAAATAAATTCAATAGAGATTTCAATCCCAACCCTCCCAGAACAACAAAAAATAGCTTCTTTTTTAAGTGCGGTCGATGAAAAAATACAGCAACTATCCCGCAAAAAAGAACTATTAGAACAATACAAAAAAGGCGTAATGCAACAAATGTTCTCTGGCAAATTGCGCTTTAAAGATGAGAATGGAGAGGATTATCCGGATTGGGAAGAGAAAAAGTTGGGAGAACTAGTAACATTAATGCAAAGTGGTATTTCTAGAATGTTAAGTGACACAGATATTGGATTACCTATAATTCGTTCTAATAATTTACAAAATGGCCGAATAGATGTAACAGATATTAAATATTGGTTTAAAATTGATAATCAAGGTGCTAATTTGGAAAATTATGTATTATCAGAAGGAGATTTACTAGTAAATTTTATAAATAGTATTGCTCAAATTGGTAAAGTTGCTATGTTTTCAGATTTAATGAAACGGAAAACAATTTTCACTACAAATTTGTTGCGTTTACGCTTTAATGAAAAAGTAACTAGTCATTTTATGATAAATTATTTTCACTTGAAGCAGTATGAAGATTTTATTCAGTCTATAACTAAACCTGCAGTTAATCAAGCAAGTTTTACAACTAAAGATTTTCGAACTTTTATTGTAAACCTTCCATCACTACCAGAGCAACAAAAAATCGCTAATTTCTTATCGAGTATCGATGTTAAAATAGAAAGTACGAACCAACAAATCACCAAAACGCAAAGCTTTAAAAAAGGCTTGTTGCAGCAAATGTTTGTGTAAATAATTGTTAAAAAGAACACAATAAAATAAACCTATAAGTTGATTAAATGAAAATAGATGCTATATTTGCACCATCATTATTTGCTTTCCACTACCCTGGAGAAGTAGATAATGAGTATGATCGACTAATGGATAATTGGACAGATGTTAGTTATCTTAGAAAATATGCAAAAAGCAATGCTATAGAAAATATAAATCAATTTGTAAAGGACAGACTAAAAGATGCTGAACAAATACAAGATGTATTAGAAGAAATTACGACAAATAATCAACCTTTAGAATTTTATTTTAGAACACTTTTTGATACAGAATCGGGGATTAAAATACTTTCTTTACAAAAAGGAAAAATTGATAACAATGGAATTAGAATCTATGCTATTAAAATTGATGCCAATTGTTTCGTTATTACAGGTGGCGCTATAAAAATGAGTCAAGCTATGCAGGATCATCCCGATTCAAATAATGAACTAACAAAAATCAAGGCAGCAAAAGAATATTTACAAGAGAACTCCATTTTTGATACAGATTCTTTTTACGAACTTATAAACGAATTACAATGAGTAATATAGAAAAATTCACCGCTTTGGTTTCTTCAGAAAAAACCAATACAATAGCCAAAAATAGAGAAAGAATAAAAAATAGAGCAATGTTGAGAGAATCTCAAAATATTGCCCTAAAAGTTCTTGATCGTTTGGATGAATTACATTGGACTCAAAAAAAATTAGCTATAGAATTAGACGTGAGTCCCCAACAAGTTTCTAAAATAATAAAAGGCCAAGAAAACCTCACTTTGGAAACTCAAATAAAACTTCAAGACATTTTAGATATTCCAATATTAGCATCCTACTTTGAAAAAAATAAGGGCAAAAGCACATCGAAAGTTGCAATCACTACAACTGAAAAGTATGTTGCTCCAAAAATGCAGTACAATAGCGGAGATGAAATTTTATTAGCTAAAAAAGAATTTAAAATGGAGTATAATCCAATTTCTGAAAAGTATAACTATTTCGAACAAACAGCATAATTAAAATGGAATCAATAGGCTTTGCTTTGGCAGCTATCAAAACAGAACAATTTGCTTTGTTTGAAGAAAATTTTTCCTCAAAAAAAGAGGCAAACATCACAACTTCGTTGGAATTCAAAATTAATACAGATCAAAAATTAATTGGGGTTTTTGCTACTTTTACTTTTGAACAGGCAAAGAAAACATTTATTAAAATACAGGTAAGCTGTCATTTTAAAATTGAACCAGAGGCTTGGACTTCATTTCTTAAAGATAGTAATGTTATTTTTCCAAAAAATTTCATTAGCCATTTAACAATGTTAACCATCGGAACTTCCCGAGGAATTTTACATTCTAGAACAGAAGGTACAGAATTTAATAAATTTATTCTTCCGACTATCAATGTAAATCAGCTAGTTGATAAAGATGCTGAATTTAATATAAGTATTTAGAAATGGCGTTCTTGCAATTATTTATATAAAAACATGAGCCACCAATCCGAAGCCATACTGGAAAACAACCTAATCAAGCAATTGGTTGGTTTAAAATATAAATCTGTAAAAATACAAGATGGTGATGCTTTGGTTACTAACCTCAAAAGTCAATTAGAAGCTTTCAATGAAACCACTTTTACAGTCAAAGAGTTTGGTGCTGTTTTAAATCATTTGGCCAAAGGCAATGTTTTTGAAAAAGCCAAAACGCTTCGGGATCGTTTTCAGTTGGATAAAGAAGATGGCACTTCATTTTATGTTCGTTTCTTTAATACGGAAGATACAAGCCAAAATGTATATCAAGTTACCAATCAAATATCCTTAGAGGGAAGCTATAAAAATCGCTTTGATGTCACGCTTTTGGTCAACGGTTTGCCATTAGTGCAAATAGAACTAAAACGTTCCGGCATCGAAATCAAGGAAGCTTTCAATCAAATCAACCGCTACCAAATGCACTCTTTTTGGAGCTATCACGGTTTGTTTCAATACGTGCAATTGTTTGTTATCAGCAACGGTGTGAACACCAAATATTTGGCAAATAACAAATTGCAATCCGTCAAGCAAACTTTCTTTTGGGCGGATAGAAACAATAAAAACATTACCGAATTAACCGAGTTTGCAAATGCTTTTTTAACTCCGGAACATTTGGGGAAAATGGTGGCACATTATATAGTGATTAACGAAACCCACAAAGTAATGATGGTCTTGCGACCGTATCAATATTTTGCCACGGAAGCAATAATTCATCAAGTCAAAAACTCAAATGACAACGCTTACATTTGGCACACCACAGGTTCGGGTAAAACACTTACTTCCTTTAAAGCAAGTCAAATTTTGATGGAATTGCCAGAGGTGTACAAAGTGGTTTTTGTTGTAGACCGAAAAGATTTGGATTACCAAACGATGAAAGAATTCAACGCTTTCAAAAAAGACAGCGTTAGTACTACCGACGATACACAATCTTTAATCAAGCAATTAACCGATAATTCGAAATTAGTCTTAACTACAATTCAAAAATTAAATAACGCGATTTCTCAGCGCTTTTCAGGTAAAATAGAAGCTTTGCGCCATAAGAAAATCGTTTTTATTTTTGACGAATGCCACCGTTCTCAGTTTGGAGAAACACACGATAGAATTACAAAATTCTTTGATAAAAGCCAATTAATCGGTTTTACCGGAACACCCATATTTGCGGAAAACGCATCTAAAAACGATTTAGGAAAACGAACTACTAAAGATTTATTTGGCAACTGTCTGCACAAATACGTAATTACCGACGCCATTCGCGATCAAAATGTATTGCGTTTTGGAATTGAATACGTGGGGAAATACAAAAACAAAAGCAACGCCTTTATCGATATTGAAGTCGAAGACATTGACAAACAGGAAGTGTTGGATTCTGAAAAGCGAATCAACAAAATCGTTGATTATATTATTGCTTATCACAACCAAAAAACCTTTAGCAGAGATTACTCGGCACTTTTGGCAGTAAGCAGTATCGATAATGTGATTCAGTATTACGACCTTTTCCAGCAAAAGAAAGAAGCCGGCGAGCACGATTTGCGAATAGCGACTATTTTTACCTACGGCACCAATGAAGATTCAGACGAAGCTCAGGATTATTTGCCTGGTGATGAAATAGATTTTGATGTTTTGGCAGAACCACGAACGCCATATCAATCGAAACGTAGCAGAGATAAATTAGAAACTTACATTGGCGATTATAACAAAATGTATGGCACCAGTTTTTCGACCAAAGACAGTCAACAATTTGAGAATTACTTCAAAAACATAAGCCAACGTTTAAAAGATCGTGAAAAGGAAAGTTTCAATCACGAGAAAGACCGTTTGGATATTGTGATTGTTGTGAATATGATGCTTACTGGTTTTGATGCCAAAAAAGTGAATACACTTTATGTGGATAAAAACTTAAAACAACACGGCTTAATCCAGGCTTTCTCAAGAACCAATAGAATTTTAGGCGAACAGAAGTCGCAAGGAAATATTTTATCTTTTAGAAACCTCAAAAAAGCCACAGACGATGCCATTACTTTGTTTTCGAATAAAGAAGCTGTAGAAGTGGTAACGATGCCTGATTATGAAAATATAGCCGAGAAGTTTGATGAAGCATTAAAACTGTTACGTGAAATTACACCAACTTACCAAAGCGTAAATGATTTGGAGAGCGAAGAAGACGAAGCTCAATTTGTGCAAGCTTTTCGAAAAGTATTGCGAGCGATGAATGTCCTGCAATCCTACACCGATTTTGATTGGGAGGACTTAGGAATTGACGAACAGGAATTTGAAGACTACAAAGCCAAATACCTGGACTTATATCAAAAGGTGAAGCGAGATAATGAAAAACAAAAGACATCAATTCTCGACGACATAGATTTTGAACTAGAATTAATCCACAGAGACCGAATCAACGTTGCTTATATCTTGAAATTACTGGCACAATTAAAAGGAGCAAAAACACCATCGGCAGCAGCAACACAACGCAAAGCCATCATTGATTTATTGGGTGGCGATATTCAGTTAAGAAGCAAGCGAGAGTTGATTCAGAAATTTATAGATGAAAACTTGCCTCACATCAAAGATGGAGACAATATTGAAGATGAATTTGAAAAATACTGGCAAGACCAAAAGGTACTAGCATTAGGCAAACTTTGCGAAGACGAACATCTGGACAAAGCCCAATTCAAAGCCTTAATCGATGCCTACATCTACAGCGGTAGAGAACCCATAAAAGATGAGGTTTTCCAATGCCTAGATAATAGGCCAAGCATCCTCCAAGCCAGAACAATCGGAGATCGTATCATTGCGAAGATGAAAGAGTTTGTGGAGGTTTTTGTTAAGGGGATGATGGCTTAGGGAGATGAATGATAAGACGACTTTTTTTGGAGAAGAATTGGGAATGGCCGGTTTCTACAGTTAATATCAAAATGAATAACGAAATTATACAATGAAGAAAAAAATACATGATATTGTTGGTGATCAAATTAATAAATTAAATAAGTGTATTGACACACTCAAGGATAGTGATTTAAAAATTAAAACTATAGAAATCGATAGTAGTTTTCTAGCTGAGAATTACATAAAGTCAAAGACATTTTCTAAGTGTGAAATTTTTAAAGATTTATACGAGAGTTTGCCTAAAAAAGAACCTGTTTTATATTGGTTTACTTATGATGTTGAAAAATTAAAAAGTGATTCTTTAGAACAAGTATTTGCAGATGCAAGACACAAAACAAATGGAAGAAAATTTTCAGAAATACCAAAAATTCTAAGAGAATCGAATGGAACACTATATGTTGGTAAAGTAAAAGATAAATTTCACTATAGGTTTGTTAATCATTTGGGGCATTCTGTAAATGACAAAACCGGAAGTTTACAACTGGCTTATTGGTACAAACCTGAAGATTTTGGCAATTTGAAATTAAATTACATAGTATTTTCAGAAGAGATGAAAACCTTACTTGGAGTTCTTGAAATTGAGTTAGCAAAAGAATTAAAACCTATAGTAGGTTCGCATAAGAATTAAACATCCAATATAGCAGCAAACCACAATTTAAAAAATGGTGAAGAATTCATAAAAATAACGTTCTTCCTTCTCTTCGAGGTCTCATGACCTCATGTCCTTAATAAAAATAATTAATAGCGATTGTAACGGTTTTGAGTAGAGCCCTGCACGAAAAAAAGTAAGTTTTAGAAAAATGAATACTGTAATCTATAATTCAAAATTTAAAGAAGTAATTGAATTAATCTGATGATTTGACTAATGTTGCGGGTATAATAGCGACACATTTGGTTATCACAAAGAAGAAAGAATTCAAGGATTACAACTATACTATTGGTATAAAAAAAACATAACTATAAATGTTTAAAAATTGCCTCTTGATACAGCAGAATATTAGAACATTTAGGAAAAATGCTTGCAATAAAATTGAACCTCTTTTTGGTAGTCACAGTAGATAGAGATACTATGTAAATGAAAGTTAAGTTAAATTAAATTCAAATGGAAATACCTGAAATTAAATTAGAAATCGAAAAGTACTATCAAGAATGGAAAAAAGTTCCAGGAGACATTGAAGATTTTACAACGGCAGAAATTTACGAAAGTGCGGTACAAAATTTAATTGTTACTTATTGTGAAAGTAAAAAATATGAAGTAGAAGGATTTCCTTTTCAAAAAAGAATTTTGGCAGAAACAGATGAATATTATGATGAGGATTATTTCGATTATTGGCGATATTTAAAGTACATCGATGTTTTGGCAACAACAAAGGACGACGTCTTAGATTTACTCCATTTTTACGCAAATACTTTTGATAAGGAATTAAATATTTCAAAAGAAGAATATAGGAATAATTTACTGCAATACATCAAAATCAACATTTACGATGTTGATTTTTAACAAAAAAATACCCAAATAGTGTCTACCTTTATGGGGCATTGAACACGAAATGCCTTTTTCAGTTAATCCAGAAAAGATTCCTGTTTTAAAGAAATACTATTTAATTGTTCCTGCTCCCAAAAGTCACATGACTTTCCGTTGCTTCAAAAGTTATTGAAAGCTGTAAACTTGATAAAAGTCTCCCGCCTTTATTTTATTTACGTATTGTAAAAAAAGTATATATTTTCATAGCTTTATAACTATTTTGGATTCAATTAAAATATAGAAATGGAAGAAAATACACAAAAAGAAATTGTTGCCGATGATTGGTTAGTAACTGGAGAAAGATATGTCGCGTTTATTGATATTATGGGATTTAAGGATATGGTTTTGAAAAAAAGTCATAATGAGATATATGACATGATGTTAAAAATAAATCAAAAAAAGAAGACTAGCGAAAATATTGATTGGGAATTTGTTAATGAAAAACTAGTTCGGACAACAACTTATTCCGATAGTATTATGATTTATTCTAAAGATGACACATTAAACTCTCTTAAATCAATAATATACACTGTAGCCAATTTGTCATTTGGTTTATTTACTGAAGGTATTCCATTTAAAGGAGCAATGTCTTTCGGTATGATGACCTTGGATATTGAAAATTCCATATTTTTTGGGCAACCTTTGATTGATGCGTATCTTTTGCAAGAAGAGTTGAATTATTATGGAATAATAGTGCATGCCACCGCAGAATTAAAAGTCTATGAGCTAAATGGCGATCCAGTTCCGTTTAGTACCCATTATTTTTGTCCTTTGAAAAATGGGATGAGTAAGCATTTGACAATTTTCCCAATGTTTGCAGATCCAAAAAGTAATACTGAACCTGAACATGTTAAAACGCATGATTATTTAATAAAATCAATTAGTGATTTACGTTATATGACGTCAGGGCATCTGAGAAAATATATAGATTCAACAGAAAGCTATCTTGAGTATATAAAAAATAAGTAAATCGCAAATATATCGCAAATTTTGTAACTCATACTCTTGCAATGGCCAACCCGGTCACCTAACCTCGAAGCTATGATACAATTTGCATCTTTCCATTAATAACTTTTTGCATTATTTGATAGACACCGACTTTTGGTACCAATATTAAATAGACTCCGTAATTGGCTTTATTCGAATTATCACTTCAAAAGCTACTTTCATGAAGACGTGCTCGAAGCCTCCAAGCATCATCAATAAAACCTTAATTTTTGTCAGCCGAATTCAGCAACTGGAAACATATCAAAATAAGTATGCAAAAAAAAAGTGGAGCAGATAGAAAAGCTCAAATGGGCATTACTTCAAAATCAGTTGCATTAAAAACACGAAAAGTCAGGTCCTAGGACTTAGCTTTCTTACTAATCCAGTTACTTATTATAAATTGGCATTGTTTTTGTTTTCATCGATTTTGAAAAGAAATAGTTGTGTTGTACTAATTGTTTATCAAACCAATAAACCTCTATTAGTCTAGCTTTGTTTGATTTATCACACATGTTAGCACCAATATTAAAAAACAATCTAAATGATAGAAAATAGATTTACCTGGGTTGAAACTCATAAAAAGCTGACCGAGTTTTTGGTTAAAAAAGAAAATTCTCAAAAAGAATTAATTGAATTATTAAAATCCGTTGGTATAAGCCCATTTAATGATAAATCTAAAGTAGGCGATCATGACATAGAGTTAGACGAAATTGACCCCTTTACATTTTTTTGCTACATTTATAAATATGGACCTGAAAGAAGGTTAAAGTATTTACAAAAAATCGCAGAAAAATTAAACATCAATTCTCCAAATGATGACTCAGGAATTCCTTCTGCAAACGCTCAAAGAGTATGGTTATTCCCTTTCAAATACGAAAGGGTAAATAATGAAATTCAACAACTCTGGAATTTCTTTAAAAAAGCAATTAACAATAATATTACAAACGTGGATTTCGCAGATGTTCTTTCAATAAGAAATGTTGCGAAAGCTAAAATTACTGAAGCGTTATTCAGTATTAATCCGGAGGAATATTTTCCAATTAACGGACCGACCAAACCGTATTTAAAAAATGTCTTGGAAATTGAACCAGCCTTTGAAACTTATAGCGATTATATTAAATTATTAGAAAACATTAAGACTAAAATAAGCATTCCTTTTTATGAATTGTCTTATGAGGCTTGGAAATGGAATGATGGGCGGAGTAAGGTGAATTATTGGGTGTTTCAGGGCAATCCTAAAATCTACAATGTAGTAGATTCTCTAAACGACAATATGTTAACTACTTGGAGTGTTAAAGCTCATGAGGACAAAATAAAAGTAGGGGATAAAATTATTCTTTGGGTTACTGGCAAAGACCAAGGTTGCTATGCTTTAGGCGAAGTAACATCTGATGTTTATGAAGGACTTGATGAGGAGGATCAATTCAAATACTATACGGAACTAAGTAAAAATGAAACTGCGAAACGCGTAAAAATTAAGATAACAAATAACCTTTCAAATAATCCAATTAAGAAAGATCAAATTGAAAATATTTCTGAGTTGAAAGAATTAAAAGTTGGAAATCAAGGAACAAATTTTTCTGCAACGGAAGAAGAATATGAAACATTACTTGAATTAGCAAAAAAACATAATTCTAAAAAATATTGGCTTTACGCACCTGGTGAAAACGCAGAGCTTTGGGACGAATTCTTCGACAAAGGTATTATGGGACTTGGTTGGAACGACTTAGGTGATCTTAATAATTATTCCTCAAAAGAGGAGATAACAACAAAACTTCAAGAATTAGGAAAAACAAATGGATCAAAGAAAAATGATTCAACAGCCAACTACCAGTTCAAAGACGTTATTTCTATAGGGGATATAATTATCGTAAAGAAAGGCAGAGGAGAATTATTAGGATATGGAGTTGTTTCATCTAATTATTTTTATGATAAAGAAAGATCTAGCTATCAAAAATGTAGAAAAGTAGAATGGAAAAAGAAAGGTAATTGGAAAACCGAGCATAGTCTCGCTCTTAAAACTCTTACAGACATTACGAAATATCCCTCTGAACACCCCGATTTTAAAACTTATTATGAAAGATTAATGAGTATAATGGGAGTTGAAAATAATACTAAAGACCATATGCAATATCCTCTTAATACAATTCTTTACGGTCCTCCAGGTACCGGAAAAACATTCAACACAGTTTTAAGAGCTGTGGAAATTATAGAAAATAGAAAGATTGACTCTTATGCTGAAGCTTTAAAAATATTTAAGGCAAATCTTCATAATCAAATTGAATTCATCACTTTTCATCAGAATTACAGTTACGAGGATTTCATCCAAGGTTTAAGGCCAGATACTGAAAATGATCAACAATTAACGTTTGAAAGAAAAGATGGGGTTTTTAAAATCATAGCAGATAAGGCGTTAAAAAATAGTATAGCTTCAGAAGAACCTCCAGTTGCAAGAAAAACATTCGAAGAAACATTTAATGAATTTGCCACTCCACTAGTCGAAGGAGAAGTTGAAGAGATTGCAGTTCAAATGAAAAAAGTATCTTATTTCATAACTGCAATAACGAACAAATCAATTGAATTCAGAAAAGCAAGCGGTGGTACCGCACACACGTTGAGTATTTCAACTTTAAGAAAGATGTATGATGCTGAATCAGTTTTAGATATTCAAGGTCTTTCATCTTACTATGCCCCCCTTTTGGATGAACTTCTCAAGATTGGCAAAGACTCTTCTGGCAAAAAGGAAATTGTTCAAAAGAAAAATTATGTTATCATTATTGACGAAATAAACCGTGCAAACATTTCAAGAGTTTTTGGGGAACTTATAACACTTATCGAACCAGACAAGCGTTCTGGTGGTGCAATTCCTTTAGAAGCTCGATTACCTTCTGGTGACCCATTTATTGTTCCTTCTAATTTATATATTATAGGAACAATGAACACAGCGGACAAGTCTATTGCATTATTAGATATTGCCCTTAGAAGAAGATTCGAATTTGATTCTATGTATCCAAAATATGAAATAAAAGATCACGAAATCTATGATGTAGATATCCTGAGAAAGATCAATGAACAAATAATTAAATCAAAGGGACATGATTTTCAGATTGGTCATGCTTATTTCATGGGAGAAAACACAGATCTAGTTCAGCGCATGAACAAAAAAGTAATTCCTCTTCTTTTAGAGTATTACATGAACGATGAAAAGGAAGTTAAAGGAATTCTAAAATCTGCAGGCTTAATAATTGAAGAAGATTCTTGGCCAATAAGAATAACTGGTAAGAATGATTAATCTTTTTGAATATCAAAATAAGGCAGCTATTGAAGATTCACTTGATGGTTTGGAAGGGTTTCTTGATGAAATCTGGAATAGTCGCGAAAAAAATTCTTTTTATTCAGAGAATGATAACGGTAAAATAGAATCACAAAGATTCCTCCAATTTATTCATAAATCAAACGAAATAAAGTCTAATAAGTATGTTGGGGTAATTCATTATGAAGGGAAAAAGATAAACCTATTACCAAAGATATTTTTCGATTCCGAAAAGGATTATTCAATAGTAGAAGTGAATCAAATTCAAAACCATATTCTTTGGTGGTTAAGTTATTGTCGCAAAATCAAATTTCCAAACTACCAGGCTTCATTGGGTAGTGCAAAAAGTGACTTTTTTGAAGTTTTAATTTATCTCTTTTCAAAATACACAAGGGAGCTTTTAAACTCATCTATTTATCAGCAGTATGAGGAAGTAAATAGTGAATTATCATTCATAAAAGGGCGTCTAAATACAAATGAATATATTAACGAGAATTTAAGTAAAGGGAAATGGCATAAACTTAATTGCACTTATGATGCTTTCGTTTTTGATAATAAATTCAATCGTATCATAAAATATGTTACTACTCTCTTATTTAATGTTACTTCAACTCAGGACAATAAAAAGAATTTAAGAGAAATCCTTTTCATTTTAGATGAGGTATCAGACAAAAGAGCAACTGCCGAACAATGTTCTAGAATTTCGTTTAATCCTATGTTTGGCGAGTTTGAAACAGTTCGTGATTACTGCAAATTATTCCTTACTAATTGTATTTCATTTGACTATAAAAATGACTTAAAGCTTTTCGCTTTTCTACTACCGATGGAATACGTTTTTGAAGACTTCATTTTTGGCTTCATTGATAAAGAACTAGAAAACATTTCCGCTAAAGCACAGCGAAGCGACACTTATTTGGACGAAGGAAAAGCCTTCAACCTGAAGCCTGACTTATGGCTAAAAACAGATCATAAATCACTGGTTGCAGACACTAAATACAAAATTGTTTATTCAGATGAGCAAGATCCCAAAAAAGGTATTTCTCAGAACGATCTATATCAAATGCTAGCTTATGCAGTACGTTTTGAAGTTGACGAGATAATTTTGTTTTATCCCGATACAATTAAAAACAATCAAGAGAATTCAGCTGAAGTATTTATTAAAGACACTTTAGCTAATGATAAAGTTATCTCAATCAAAGCATTTCAATTACCTATTTTAAACAAAGAGCTTTTAAAACAAGAACTAAAAACAAAAGCTGACTTAAAAGACTTGTTCGAAACGACAAAAATTGAATTGAAACAAAAAATTGAAAAAGTACTGGCGCCAACAGAAGTTAAGCAAAATTTTTCTGTTGTAGGCGCAACACAGCAAAACCTTGCCTAGCCACTGTCCGTCATCTGTCAGGCAAGAAAAACATTCACAATTCAACATACAAAAGTCTAATAAAGATGAATAGCTATGATATTGACAATGGTTTAAAAAACAAAGTTGAGTATAACCTTCATCAAAACAGAATTAATCAAAAGTATTTAACTATGCGGTGAATAAACAACCTAATCACCGCATTTTTTGCGGAGAATAATCACTATATTTACCGCATAAATTAAAAACAAATGGCAATCTATATTCATCAACTTAAAAATTGGCCTCATTTGCATTGGAAAGAGCAAGAATTAATTTCGTTATTAAGCGAAGTAAGAAACTTGCAAGGAAAGCTTATGGGCAAAGTTGAATTGCTAGGTTTCGAATTAAAAGGCGAAGCCAATTTAGAAACCCTAATACAAGATGTACTCCAAACTTCTGAAATAGAAGGTGAAATATTAAATCCTGAACTAGTTCGCTCCTCTATTGCAACAAGACTTGGATTAGAATATTCTGGTTTGGAACATTCAGATAGACACGTTGATGGAATCGTAGAATTAATGTTAGATGCCACTCAAAACGATAATAAAACATTGACTGATGAGCGTTTGTTTGGCTGGCACGCCGCATTATTCCCATCTGGAAGGAGCGGTATGCATAAAATTGAAGTAGCAAATTGGCGTTCAGGGGCTATGCAAGTAGTTTCCGGTGGCATGGGTCGGGAAATAGTACATTATGAAGCTCCAAAAGCCGAAAGGTTAGCATCAGAAATGAAACAATTTATAGACTGGTACAATAGTGAAGAAAATCTAGAATCGCTGTTAAAAGCAGCTGTCGCACACTTATGGTTTATAACAATACATCCATTTGACGATGGAAATGGAAGAATTGCCAGAGCTATCACTGATATGCAGCTTTCTAAAGCAGATGGCGTAAATCAAAGGTTTTACAGCATGTCAACTGAAATAAATAAACAAAAGAAAAATTATTATACTATTCTGGAACAAACTCAAAAGGGTGAATTAGACATCACAGAATGGATAGTTTGGTTTTTAGAATGCTTAAAAAACAGTATTCTTTACTCGAGTAAAATCGTAGATAAAGTAGTTAAAAAGCATCATTTTTGGGTTAAGAATGCAGGCAAAATAAGTAATGATCGTCAGCAAAAAATACTTAATATGCTTATGGATAATTTTGAAGGCAATTTAAACACTAGTAAATGGGCAAAATTAGCTAAAACTTCTCCTGATACCGCCCTTAGAGATATAACCGATTTAGTAAATAAGGGGATCTTGGTTAAAGCTGATTCAGGAGGAAGAAGCACTCATTATGTTTTAAGAGACAGCTTTTAGAATAATTACATAGTGGATATTTTTATTTAAAAACATATGCCTTAAGGCTAAAAATATTTAGAATTAGCAAATACATCATCAATAATTTGATCTAGTTTTTTATTGGGTAATTTATTCAAATAGGATATTGTTGCTTTAATATCTTTGTGACCCAGCATTTCGCTGATAACGTCTATTGCGATATTTTCAAATTTTAAAAATGTGGCAAAAGTATGGCGGGCAGTATAAAACGTTATACGCTTGTTTATTTTTAAAACTTCCATTATTTCTTTTAGCGCAGGATTTATTTGCCCTAGTAATTTATGGCTTCGATTTTTAATCTGTTCAACAGTTGGCTCATCTTGTAATAAGAGTGGAAATAAATAAGAATTTTGCGATTTGTTTGAATACGCTTCTAATATTTCACGTGGATTATTTTTAACTTTAAAATCTAAAAGAACACCAGTTTTAGTTCTGGTGTATGCCATTCGGTCGTCATATATATTGCTGTTTTTTAATTTTAATATATCAATAAAATTGATTCCTCTACAATAAAAACTAAAGAGATACATGTCTTTAGCAAATTGGCGCGGTTTATTGTCACTAAAATCTTGTTCAATTAATTTTTGTAATTCTTCATCAGTTAGATATTCCTTTTTTGCTTCCTTTTTTAAAGCAGACGTTTTATAGTTTTTGAAAGGGTAAGTTTTTATTGAAATGATTTCACGTTTTATAGCTTTATTGAATACAGCTTTAATCGTTCTCATTTTGAAACTGATCCCGCTATCTGTACCTCCGTTACTTCTAAGAAAAGAGTCGTATTTTTCTAAGAACGTAAAATTTAAATCTTGAAATCGTAGTTGTGGTTTTCCGTAAAATTTTTTTATTGAACTTAAAGTTTCTTTGTAAACTTTTGCCGTACCAATTTGATCAGCCAATTGAAATTCGTCAATTATTTCTTGATGGAATTTGAAATAGTCCAGTGTAACTGCTTTTGTCACATCGTCTGCTTTAATTTCATTTGAAATTTCGGTAATTGTAAAATCTTCATTTAAGCGACGTTTCTCCCTTATGAAATCTTCAATCTTTAGATTTGTTTTACTGATGAAATTATTTATCTCAATAATCCTTTTCAGCTCTTGTCCTTTTTTATTGGTCTTCAGTGTATTGGTTTCAAAGCTCCATGCTTCATAGTCACATGAATAATTAGTAGCCATAGAAGTATTACGTCTGTTTTTAATTAAAACTAACACAATAGAATGTTTGCCATCTTTGTTTGGGGTTTTCTTTATTGTGAATTTTATTGAAGCCATATTTTATATATTTTTTGACGAACATTTGACGAACATTTGCGTTACAAAAGTATAAAATAATCAATTATAAGAAGTTTTTATTAAATATAATTGCTTAAAAATCAATAAAGTATACAAAAAGAAAATAAAAGAAAAAATAAATCGCCTGCCTTCTAAGCAGGCGGTCGAAGGTTCGAATCCTTCTGCGTTCACAGTAAAACCTTCCTTAACGGGGAGGTTTTTTTGTTTTTATACCTTTTGTTAAAACAGGCGATATTTATTTATTTCACTAAATTTTTATTTAACAAAAAAGTCTAAATTTACCTCATTAACCAATAAAACATACAAATGAGTAAAAAAGTAGTCATAGTTTCTGCTGTTAGAACCCCAATAGGTAGTTTCATGGGCGGATTATCTACAATTACAGCACCAAAATTAGGTTCAGCAGCCATAAAAGGCGCTTTAAATAAAATACAATTAGACCCCAATTTAGTAGATGAAGTGTTTATGGGAACTGTAATACAAGCCGGAATAGGTCAGGCACCTGCCCGCCAGGCTGCTATATATGCAGGTCTTTCAAATGAAGTGGCTTGCACAACTGTCAACAAAGTCTGCGCATCAGGTATGAAGGCAATTATGTTAGGGGCGCAAGCTATAAAATGTGGCGATGCAGAAGTTGTAATCGCTGGAGGAATGGAAAATATGAGCTTGATTCCTCATTATATGAATATAAGAACCGGAACTAAATTTGGACCAAATACAATGGTCGATGGTTTACAGAAAGATGGACTAATTGATGCTTACGACAACAATGCAATGGGTGTTTCTGCCGATCTTTGTGCTACTGAATACAAAATCACAAGAGAAGAGCAAGACCAATTTGCAATTCAATCATACGAACGTTCTGCAAAAGCTTGGAATGAAGGTAAATTTGAAAACGAAATCATTCCTGTAGCTGTTCCTCAAAGAAAAGGAGACCCAATTATTTTCTCAAAAGATGAAGAATTCACCAATGTTTCTTTAGAAAAAATACCTACATTAAATCCAGTTTTCACAAAAGAAGGAACAGTTACTGCCGCCAACGCCTCAACTATAAATGATGGAGCTGCAGCTGTAATATTAATGAGTGAAGAAAAAGCAATTGCCTTAGGTTTAAAGCCTTTAGCCTATATAAAAGGATATGCTGACGCTGCCCAAGAACCGAAATGGTTCACAACTAGCCCAGCTAAAGCACTCCCTAAAGCTTTAGCAAAAGCAGGACTGTCAATTGATCAAATTGATTATTTTGAATTTAACGAAGCTTTTTCTGTTGTTGGATTAGCTAATTCAAAAATTCTTGGATTAGACAATCAAAAAGTAAATATTAATGGAGGAGCTGTTTCATTAGGTCATCCTTTGGGATGTTCAGGTACTCGAATAATAGTGACATTAATAAATGTTTTAGAACAAAATAATGCCAAATATGGAGCAGCAGCTATTTGCAATGGTGGCGGTGGAGCATCGGCTTTGATTATTGAAAGAAACGCTTAACAACTATCTTCAAATAAAAGCAAAAAAATAAATAATACGAATTGAAATTACTATTTTTACGGTCATTTTTAATTCGTATTATTTTTAATATCTAATATATATAAATGTTTGGAATTTGTAACCTAGCCATGATTCCACTTCGTGCCGAAGCCAGTGACAAAAGCGAAATTGTCTCTCAGGTATTATTTGGAGAGCATTTTGAAGTTTTGGAACTATATAAACAATGGTCACATATCAGACTCCAATATGATCAATATGAAGGTTGGATTGACACAAAACAATACCAAATAATTTCAGAATCAAATTTCCAACAACTTTCATCGGATGCGATAATATTAAATGCTGATTTAATTGAATATATACTAGCCCCTTCTAATTTACTAATTCCAATTCCGCTTGGTTCCTCATTATCTTTTTTAAATTATCCAGAAATCAATACTAATTCGTTTGATTTTGAAGGAACAAGAATAAATGGCGTTAAACCCAAAAACAACGTAATAACTTCGGCATTTATGTATCTAAATGCACCTTATTTATGGGGAGGAAAAACACCTTTCGGCATAGATTGCTCAGGTTTCACTCAAATGGTTTACAAACTTAATGGATATAAACTTTTAAGAGATGCTTCACAACAAGCCACACAAGGTGAAGCTCTAAGTTTTATAGAAGAAAGCGAACCAGGAGATTTGGCTTTTTTTGACAATGATGAAGGACGAATAATTCATGTTGGAATCATAATGGAGAATAACTATATTATTCACGCCAGTGGCAAAGTTAGAATCGATCGACTAGATCATCTAGGAATTTACAATGCCGAAACAAATAAACACACACACAAATTGAGAGTAATAAAAAAAATAATTTAAAAGATATTTTTTACTAGAAACGATTTAAATATTCAAAAAAAAAAAAAATGCTAGATATGATTCTAGCATTTTTTTTTTTTGGAATTACATAGTCGCTTTCAAAGCGTTATATTCATTTGTCATATCAAGTGATCGATATACACCTAATAAAGATTTTATTACATCCTGATTTTTCGGTTCAATATCTAAAGCTTTTTTTAGATACGGGATAGCAGTCCTAACCAAGTTATCCTTTTTGACTTTTAATTGATCGTATTGCTGCATTTCTTTTGGTGAATTACCTAATGCTGACATCTGTTCCATCAATGGTTTTTTTAGCTCTAATTTGATATAAGCCAAATTAATATAAGCTCCAACAAATTTAGGATCTAACTCCACTACTCTGTTATAACAAATTTCCGCATTAACAAGATCGTTTTTTTCCAAATAAACAAAAGCTAAATTTTTATTTATTTCAATTTTTTTAGAAGGAGTAAATACATCGCGAGGTTTTTCATAAAGTGCTGCTTCAACTCCAGAATTTCTTGCACCTGCTGAAATAAAAGCATCCTCTTCTTTTGTTTTTTTATTTGTAGCATAGTAAATCATTCCTTTTCCTGAATAATTTAATTTCACTAATTCTTCATAATATTTAATTGCAGAATCATAATCTTTTGCCATCATTGATGCCGAAGCTGCATTAAATAAATTCAAAGTATCCTTTTTATCAAAGAAAAAAACTTTATAACTTTTTTCTGCACTCTCTTTGTATTTACCATTTTTATAATCATCTACAGCTCCATTAACCAATTTAGATTTCATTTGTTTTAATGCAGCATTAGCCTGTAAAGTATACTTATACTTCCCTGATTCATTCTCTGCTCTAATCAATTCCTGATAAGCTTCTGAGGCCAAAGAAAAATTATTAGGTGAATCAATATCCTTACTCGCTAAATCTTTTAATATATTTCCTTTCAAATAGTAAAAATCCGATTTATCTTCATCGTTAGCATTAATAATAAGGTATTCGGTTTTTTTCAAAATTGCCAAAGCATCTTGAGATTTACCACTAGAATAAACAGATTGAGCTTCTTTTATTTGCGCTTTTTGAGCATTTAATCCAACATTTATCAATAACACTATTGACAGTATTACAAATTTTCTTTTCATGGGGTTAGGTTTAGTTGTTAACAGTTTTGGGTTGATTGTTGAAGGACTTTTAATGAATACAAAAAATATATAGACAAAAAAGCTATATTCATTTTACAATTAAATCCTAAATAGTTCATCAGAAGAACTAAAATGAGAAGTGTAGTTTTACATCATATATATACAATTATTAGTGAAACATTAATATTAACTTTTAATAATATTTAATTTACGACAATTTTTAAATTCTATTTTTTTAACAAAACTTTTAAATATGCAACTAAAATAAAATTAAATTTTGATTTAGCAAACAAAAAACAAAACATTTTTTATCATTACAACGTTTTCGTAATCAGAATAAGACAAATAATGTCCAAAAAAATTATTAATATCTTATCTTTCATAAACCTACAATATTTTTTAGTTATTTTTATATTTTCATATTGGACGTTATTTCCAATATACCGCAAAAAAAAATCCTGCTCAAAAACTTTAAGCAGGATTAATTATTCTATTAAAAAAAGACTACTGTTTTGCTTTCAAGGCTTTGTATTCAGCAGTCATTTCCAGTGCACTGTAAACATTCAATAATGTTTTAGTCACATCTTGGTTTTTAGGATCTAATTCAACTGCCTTTTGCAAGTAAGGTATTGTACTTCTAAACAAGTCTTCTCTTTTCTTTTTCAAAGCATTATACTTTTTCATATCATCCGCAGAAGTTCCTAATTTATTCATAGCATCAATAATAACTTGCTCATTCTCTAACTTCATTGCAGCCATATTAATATAACCATTGATATACGTTGGGTCTAGTTCTATAACTTTATTATAAAATTTTTCCGCTTCGACATAATCTTTTGCCTGAGCACTTATAACTCCAAGATTAAAAATTAAATTTACATCCTTTGGATTCTCCTGCAATGCTTCAGTGATTAACTTCTTATACATATCCATATCTTTAGTTTCAAGATATAAATTAGCTTCTGTCAACAACAAAGAACTATCAGTAGGATTTGCTTTTCTAGCATCAGAAACTGCTTTTTTAGCTTCAGCTATTTTCCCTTGTTGAATATAAATTAAGGCTATATTTTTATAAATCTCTCCTCTTTTAGATTCAATTTTTTCATTTCTTGGCTTTTCATGGGTACCCATTTTTACCATTTTGTCTCTATCAGCTGCAGTAGCAAAAAAATCTTCTTGACCATTCACTTTATTAACAGCATAATAATAAGTCGCTTTTCCGGAATAATTTAAATTTTTCAACTCTTCATATAACTTAAGCGCCTGATCATAATCTTTAGCGTTTACATAAGTTGAAGCCGCATAATAAAGATTGATAGTGTCTTTTTTCTCTAACAAATAAGCTTGATAAAGCTTCTCAGCTCCTAATGCATCTCTTTTTTGTTTTGTATCCTCAATTGCACCATTAACTAATTTTCCCTTAATTTCAGCAACTGAAGCTAAAGCTTGTGTTGAATATTTAGCTTTTCCAGACGCTTGTTCAGCTGCAATTAAATCTTGATAAGCTTTTGCTGCTAAAATTAAATTTTTATCCGCATCTACATTTTTTTTAGACAACTCCAAATAAGCATTTCCTTTCACAAATAAAAACTGTGCTTTTTCAGCATCAGGTGCATTCGTTGTTAAATATTCTGCTCCAGTTAAGATAGTTATTGCTTCCTCTGCATTACCACCTTTTAGAGCTTTTTCAGCAGCTTTAATTTCATTTTTTTGAGCAAAACTCGTTACGGATAAAAATAATGCTGATGCAATTATTACATATCTACTTTTCATAATTTTAAATTTAATTTTTCGTATACAAAAATAGTAAGAAAAACATTCATTATTTATGATTTTTGTCATAAATAATGAATGTTTTTAATGTTTTTATTTATTTATCATCATCTGAATCTTCTTCATTATCAGATTCATCGTCTTCAAATTCCTCTTCGGCAGAATCATCTTCCTCTTCATTATCATCTACACCTTCATCTTCTAGGACTTCCATTACAGGTTTCACCCTTTCAATTGTTTCCACTTCAATAACATTTCCTTCCTCATCAACAATTACTTCTTCGACATCATCTTTCATTACTTTGGTAACAGCTGCAATTGAATCTTTTCCTTTCAGATTAATTAATTTAACTCCTTGAGTAGCACGTCCCATAACACGCAAATCTTCAATAGCCATCCTAATTGTTAATCCTGATTTATTAATAATCATCAAATCATCTGCATCTGTAACTGCATTTATAGAAATCAATTTCCCTGTCTTTTCGGTAATATTTAATGTCTTAACTCCTTTACCTCCACGGTTTGTTATTCTATATACATCTTCACCATCCTCATCAACTAATTTGGTACGTTTTCCGTAACCGTTTTCAGTTACTACTAAAATTTGCGAATCATTGATATCATTCTTATCTACAGTGACCATACCAATTACTTCGTCAGTCTCATCTTTTAAGGTAATACCACGAACACCAGAAGCAGTTCTTCCCATTGGACGTGTTTTAGTTTCCTCAAAACGAACCAATTTTCCAGATTTAACAGCCAAAATAATTTGACTTTCTCCATTTGTTAATTGTGCTTCTAATAATTCATCTCCTTCCTTAATTGTGATTGCGGCAACTCCATTAACCCTTGGTTTCGAATATTTCTCTAATGAAGTTTTCTTAACCTGACCTTGTTTAGTTACCATCACAAGATTATGACTATTGATATAATCTTTATCTTTTAAATCTTGAGTACAAATAAATGCTTTTACTTTATCGTCACTTTCGATATTAACTAAGTTTTGGATTGCTCTACCCTTAGCAGTTTTACTTCCTTCAGGGATTTCATAAACACGCATCCAGAAACATTTACCTTTCTGAGTAAAGAACATCATATATTGATGATTTGTTGCAACATACATATGTTCTAAGAAATCCTGATCTCTTGTTCCTGCACTTTTTTGACCAACTCCACCTCTATTTTGAGTTTTATATTCTGATAAATTAGTACGTTTAATATAACCTGCATGCGAAATAGTAATTACTACATTTTCGTCAGCAATTAAATCTTCGATACTTACATCACCTCCAGAATATTCGATTTGTGAACGACGCTCATCACCATATTTTTCACGAATTTCTTCAAGCTCTTCTTTAATTAAAGCAGTTCTTAAATTCACATCAGCTAACAAGGCTTTCAAATGATCAATTAACTTCATTAACTCTTCGAACTCAGCTCTTAATTTATCTTGTTCCAGACCTGTTAATTGACGTAAACGCATCTCCACAATTGCTCTAGCTTGGATATCTGACAAATTAAATCTTTCAATTAATTTATCACGAGCCTCTTCTGTATTTTTAGATCCTCTTATTAACGCAATAACTTCGTCAATGTTATCAGACGCAATAATCAAACCTTCTAATATATGGGCTCTTTCTTCAGCTTTACGCAATTCAAACTGAGTTCTACGAACCACAACATCGTGACGGTGCTCAATGAAATAGTGAATCATATCTTTTAGATTCAACATTTGTGGGCGACCATTTACTAATGCAATATTGTTTACACTAAAAGAAGATTGTAATTGTGTGTATTTATAAAGCGTATTCAAAACCACATTAGGTGTTGCATCACGTTTTAAAATATACACTATTCGCATACCAGTTCTATCCGATTCATCACGGATATTGGCAATACCTTCAATTTTTTTCTCGTTTACCAAATCAGCAGTACGCTTGATCATATCAGCTTTATTGACTTGATATGGAATTTCGGTAACAATAATAGATTCTCTTCCGTCAACTTCTTCAAAACCAACTTTGGCACGCATGACAATACGGCCTCTACCAGTTTTAAAAGCTTCACGAACTCCTTCATAACCATATATTACACCACCTGTTGGAAAATCAGGAGCTTTGATATAGTTCATTAATTCATCAACTTCAATATCATTATTATCAAGATACGCTAAAGTACCATTAATAACTTCCGTCAAATTATGAGGAGGCATATTAGTAGCCATACCAACAGCAATTCCTGTTGCTCCATTTACTAATAAAGTAGGAACCCTGGTAGGCATTACTTTTGGTTCATATAAAGTATCGTCGAAATTTAATTGAAAATCAACAGTTTCTTTTTCAATATCGGCCATGATTTCTTCCGAAATTCTTTTCATTCTGGCCTCTGTATAACGCATTGCTGCTGGACTATCACCATCTACAGATCCAAAGTTACCTTGACCATCAACCAATAAATAACGCATACTCCATTCCTGAGCCATACGCACCATTGCGTCATAAACCGAGGTATCTCCGTGAGGGTGATACTTTCCTAAAACTTCCCCGACTATTCTTGCAGATTTTTTGTGGGCAGATCTTGAAGTTACTCCTAAATCATACATTCCGTAAAGTACTCTTCTATGCACAGGTTTCAAACCATCTCTTACATCAGGAAGTGCTCTTGACACAATTACCGACATCGAATAATCGATGTAAGCTGATTTCATTTCATCTTCAATGTTAATAGGAATTAACTTTTCTCCTTCAGACATAAATATATTCTTAAATTAAAATTATTTTGTTTTAAAAAATCCCGCTAATATAAGCTTTCTCAATATTTTTTCACTCATGAATTAACATAAATTTATTCGATTTATTAACAAATAAACTTTGTCTTTTGGTTAATAAATTAAGTTGATTTCAAGACTTTGTTCTCCATTTTTTTTGTCACTTAGCATTAATATATTTAATAGGTATGATTTTTGCTTTTAAACTTCATGTTTACTAAATTTACATTAACAATATTTAATATTATGGATGATAATTTTTCACCTAGAGTAAAAGACGTTATTACTTATAGCAAAGAAGAGGCACTTCGTCTTGGACATGACTTTATAGGTACTGAACATTTGATGCTTGGCATTCTGAGGGATGGTAATGGTAAAGCTATTCACATCCTGAACAACCTATCAATTGACCTTGATCATTTGAGAAGAAAGGTTGAGATACTAAGCCCGGCTAGCCCTAGCATTGATGTCAGTGTAGAAAAGAAAAATTTACATCTGACGCGTCAAGCTGAACGAGCTTTGAAGACTACTTTTTTAGAAGCAAAAGTTTTCCAGAGTTCATCTATTAGCACAGCTCATTTACTGTTGTGTATCTTAAGAAATGAAAATGATCCAACAACCAAGCTATTGAATAAACTTAAAATAGATTATGATATAGCTAAAGAACAATACATCAATATGACTCCAAACGAAGAAGAATTTTTAGAAAACTTGCCAAAAAACGAATCATACAATGATGATTCAGGACAAGATGACAGTCTCAAAGAAGGTAGTTTTAATAATCCCGCCAATAAGTCAAACAAAAAATCAAAAACTCCAGTTCTTGATAATTTTGGTAGAGATTTGACTGAAATGGCTGAGGAAGGAAAACTAGATCCTGTTGTTGGACGTGAAAAAGAAATCGAACGTGTTTCTCAAATTTTGAGCCGTCGCAAAAAAAACAACCCCTTATTAATAGGTGAACCTGGTGTAGGTAAATCAGCTATTGCAGAAGGTCTTGCTTTGCGTATTATTCAAAAGAAAGTTTCTCGTATACTATTCAACAAACGTGTTGTAACTTTAGATTTGGCTAGCTTAGTTGCTGGCACTAAATATAGAGGACAGTTTGAAGAACGTATGAAAGCAGTGATGAACGAGTTAGAAAAAAATGACGATATCATTCTTTTCATAGACGAAATTCACACTATTGTGGGTGCTGGAGGTGCAACTGGTTCGCTTGATGCTTCAAACATGTTTAAACCTGCTTTATCAAGAGGTGAAATTCAATGTATCGGAGCAACAACCTTGGATGAATACCGTCAATACATCGAGAAAGACGGTGCTTTAGAAAGACGTTTCCAAAAGGTAATCGTAGAGCCAACTTCTGTTGAGGAAACAGTTGCCATTTTGAATAATATCAAAAACAAATACGAAGATCATCATAACGTTATTTACACTCCTGAAGCAATCGAAGCCTGTGTAAAATTAACAAACAGATATATGTCTGAGCGCTTCTTACCAGACAAAGCTATCGATGCATTGGACGAAGCTGGATCACGTGTTCACATCACAAATATTGATGTTCCTAAACAAATTTTAGATTTGGAACGTCAGTTAGAAGAAGTTCGTGAATTGAAAAATTTGGTTGTCAAAAAACAAAAATATGAAGAAGCAGCCAAACTTCGTGATGATGAGAAAAAGATAGAAAAAGATTTAGCTATCGCACAAGAACAATGGGAAGAAGATTCTAAAAGCAACAGAATTGTTGTTACCGAAGATAATGTAGCAGATGTTGTATCGATGATGACCGGAATTCCTGTAAACAGAATTGCACAAACAGAAAGCAACAAACTAGCCAAATTACCTGAATTAATTCAAGACAAAGTAATTGGACAAAATGATGCTGTTTTGAAGATTGCAAGATCTATTCAAAGAAATCGTGCCGGACTGAAAGATCCAAACAAACCAATTGGTTCATTCATTTTCTTAGGTCAAACTGGAGTTGGTAAAACACAATTGGCCAAAGTTCTAGCTAAAGAATTATTCGATTCTGAAGATGCATTAGTTCGAATTGACATGAGTGAATACATGGAGAAATTTGCAATTTCGAGATTAGTTGGAGCACCTCCTGGATATGTTGGATACGAAGAAGGTGGACAATTGACCGAAAAAGTTAGAAGAAAACCGTATTGTGTTGTATTACTGGATGAGATTGAAAAAGCGCATCCAGATGTGTTCAATATGATGCTCCAAGTACTTGACGATGGATTTTTGACTGATAGTTTAGGTCGTAAAATTGACTTCAAGAATACGATAATTATTATGACGTCGAATGTTGGAGCTCGTCAATTAAAAGATTTTGGTCAAGGTGTTGGATTCGGTACTGCAGCTAGAGTAGCGCAAGCTGATGACAATTCTAAAAGCATTATCGAAAATGCTTTGAAGAAAACTTTTGCTCCTGAGTTCTTAAACAGAATTGATGATGTAATTGTATTTAACACTTTAGAAAAAGAGCACATCAATTTGATTATCGAAATCGAACTTAGAAAATTATATTCTCGTATTAATGAATTAGGATATAAATTGAAATTGTCCGATGAAGCTAAAGCATTTATCGCGGATAAAGGATTTGATAAGCAATTTGGAGCAAGACCTCTGAAAAGAGCCATTCAAAAGTATATTGAAGATGCTCTTGCAGAAGAAATAATCACTTCAAAGATCTCATCTGGAGACGAAATATTCATGGATATTGAGGAAGGTTCACAAGAATTAACGATTAAAGTTCATAAAGCGGAAGAACCTACAAATCAATAATTTAAATAACAACTCATTTAATAAACCCGTTACGTTTTTATAACATAACGGGTTTATTCTTTATAGGATAATATCGTATTTTTTAAAAACTAATATCTATTTTTGATATATCTAAAAATGTTCATCCAAAATTAATTTATGATACAAAATAAAGTCATACTGGGCAGCGAAGAATGGTGTTCATTTCCCGAATTAGGAATTCCAACTATTAAAGCTCGCGTTGATTCAGGCGCAAAAACATCAGCTTTGCACGCTATCAATATTGCTCCATTTATAAAAAATGATGCAAATTGGGTAAAGTTTGACATTAATCCCATTCAAAATAATACAAAAACGGTCATTCATTGTGAAGCTCCTTTGGTTGGGAAACGTATCGTAAAAAGCTCTAGCGGTTTTAGAGAGCACCGATATGTCATTCAAACTAGTATCTCTATTGGGGAAACTAAATGGCCTATTGAAATGACATTGACCAATCGGGACTCGATGGGTTTCAGAATGCTTTTGGGCAGAGAAGCCATGAGCGGAAGAATTCTTGTTGACCCAGAACAAAAATATCTTTTGGGACAACCAACTCTTGAAATTCTTCAAGAATTGTATGTAAACTCAGAAAAGGCCAGTTCCGGTTTAAGAATTGGACTTCTAGCCAGTAATCCTGAATTATACAGCAATAAAAGAATTATGGAAGCAGGCGAAATGCGAGGCCATGAAATGCATTTCCTGAATATTAAGGAATGTTATATGAAACTCGATGCCAAAACTCCTGAAATTCATTATCGTGGCGGAAAAATACTAAATAAATTTGACGCCATCATTCCGAGAATTCGCCCTAGTATAACCTTTTATGGTTGTGCTTTAACTAGGCAATTTGAAGCTTTAAAAGTGTTTTCTTTAAACTCATCAACTGCTATAACGCAATCAAGAGATAAATTATACTCTTTACAATTATTACTCAATCATGGAGTTGACATTCCGACAACGGGATTTGCAAACTCTCCTTTGGATACCGATAATTTAATCAAAATGGTTGGAGGCACACCACTTATCGTAAAATTATTAGAAGGAACACAAGGAAAAGGTGTTGTATTAGCCGAAACCAAAAAAGCAGCAGAAAGTGTTATCAATGCTTTCAAAAGTTTAAATGCAAACATATTGGTACAGGAATTCATCAAAGAAGCGAATGGAAAAGACATACGCTGTTTTGTAATTGATGGAAAAGTAGTCGCTGCTATTCAAAGAGAAGCTATGCCAGGTGAATTTAGAGCCAATATCCATTTGGGAGGCACAGCGTCAGTAATAAAAGTTACTGCAGAAGAAAAAAGAATCGCAATTAAAGCCGCCAAAGCTATGGATTTGAAAGTAGCTGGTGTTGACATAATCCGTTCTTCAAAAGGGCCATTATTGCTCGAAGTAAACTCTTCGCCTGGTCTGGAAGGAATTGAAGGAGCAACCAACAAAGATGTTGCAGGAGAAATGATTAAAGCAATTGAGAAGAATTTTAAAATAAAATAGAGAGGCAATAGTAATATCAATTTCAAT
>NZ_DATIDY010000133.1:0-4807 GCF_035456085.1 Flavobacterium sp. | reverse complement strand
AAGCCTTCGGCAGACAAAAAGTTGTCTCCAACTTTTTCAACAAGCCGTTGGAACGGAATTCTATACTCGAAAAGTAACCAACATATAACCCTCTCAAAAGTTGTGAATAACTTTACGATGCTTTACATAGGAGTAGCTGTTGGGCGTCGTTTTTATTTATTTATTCGTTTTCTTTCTGTGTAAAATGCATTCGTTTCAAATTTATCAACTGTCGTTATTGCAACAAATGGGCCCAGTTTTTTCCAAAATTTCGACCACCAACTTACAAGTAAATCATCAACTTGCTCTTTGTATTCAGTTTTGCACCTAATTAAAATGGCAATTGGATGTATTTGGTCTTCTCCTGCAGTAAATGTGTCAATTTTGATAAAAGAATGTTTGTCAGTATGATTCTTAAAAGTCAATAATTCTGCTTTTTTGTCATCTATATTCTTAACGATTAAAGCATCTATTTCTTCAAAGTTAAAATTCTCTATTTGTAACAACTTTATAATCTCATTTAATTCTTTCGAAAGTAACGAAACTCCAGTTTCGGTAATAGCTGGGTGAAAATAGTCAAAGGTTACATATTCTTGTTGGTCGAACTTAGAAGCAAAGTTTACAAATGGTTCAATGGAACTGTCATCAATATTATCACAAGTTTGATAGAGTTCTTCTAATATTTTAGATATCGGTTGCTGATGGTTTTCGATATTGCCACCGTTTTTTAAGATGTCCGTTTGGTAACGTAAATACCAAAAATATTTATTCCAAGTCCTTTGGCAGTTTGTCATTGCCAAATAGTGGTTGTCACGAATTTTGTTATATACAATGTCGTCAGTGAACAAAACCAAATTGTCGAAAATTGATTTGTTTACTCCTTCAAAGAAATAGTTGTTCGATTGTTTGTCAATCAAATGTTGATATTCTGTTCTTATTAAAGTCAGTTGCTTTTCGGAAACTATTTTCATCTAATGTTCTCTTTAAAATGACGCCCAACGTCCCGCTACTACAGCGGGTTTGGGACTAAATTAACCCCATTCTTCGGATTTGCCAAATCATCCCAAATACAAAACCATCTTTCCATTAAGCCTATTGCCCAAATCCGTTGTAGTAGCTGTTAGCTGTTGTTTTTTATATACGAAAGTTCTTTGTTTAAAATTTCGTCTAGTTCTTCTTTAGACATTTTTATTATATTATAGTTTTCGGAGATTACTTCTAATGTTACATCTTTAAAACGAACTATATAATGTTTGTAATTAGAATAATGAGCGTCTGAATGTTTAATATGTCCTCTGTTTTGAGTCTTTAATTCTTTTACCCATTCAGAATTATAGACTTCAGACATTCCATAAAGTTTTACATCAGGAATTTTAAAATTAAATTCTACTTCATCATTAGGATAGCCATATTTATAAATCTTGAATTCGAATTTTAACGCTTCTATAATTCCATTATTTTCTTCCAAAAAGAGATACAGATTTCTTTGGCTAGAAAAAATAAAATTTTCATACATAAAATCATAATCTTTTTCAAATTCTATTTCTTTCGCATATTGATTTGACGATTCTAATTTTAATCCAAATAAATCTAATAACCCCATTTGTAGAATTTAATTTTTTTAGTTCTTTTTGTTGCAAAATAACAGCTAACGTTCTGGCACTACAGCGGGTTTGGGATTAAATTAAGCCTATTCTTCGGATTTGCCAAATATTCCAAATACAAAACCAACTTTCCATTTAGCCAAATGCCCAAATCCGTTGTAGTGGCTGTTGGGCATAGTATTTTCAGCATTATGTTTATTCTAACTCAGTTTTCTTTATTATATGAATTCCGCCAATACTATATGCAACATCAATAGGAATCGGTTTGTCTTTTAGGTGAAAATTTCCTTTTTTAAAAGGGGTAATTCTTTCGTCGATTAGAAAAAAGTAGTCTTCTCTGTTTGTCAATATGTCTAGATTGTCATCTGTTAGTTCTACGGGTTCAACATATTCAACCATCCCAAGTTTGTTTAATTCTGGAATCGTTATTTTTTGTCCATTTATTTCGCAAACGCATTTCTCTCCAAGTCCTGGCATTCCAAACCAAGGCATGGCTTGTGCAGTTTGTAATGAAATGTTTGAAGTATCGCCAACAAAAAGAAAATTTTTAATTTCAAAAGTTTCAAATACTGGGGGCAATGATTTTCTAGGAAACGGTTCTTCTGCTTTCCAAAAGAACATAACTTTATTTAGCCATTCTTGATCGTTTAGGTCCGTACAAACTAAATTTTTAGTCCAATAGTGCATATATAGTTGGCTTGCTCGAAGTAAAATTGTTGATTTGTCAACACTTTCTCTTTGTTCTTCGGTTAATTGTCTAATGACTTTATATCCATAATTATCTCCTGTCGAAATAAATGTGTCGCCTTTTTCTAATTGAACAGTTTCAGTTTCTGCTAAATTTTGCGAGTTGTATTCTGTTTGTTTCTTTCCAAAAAGTTTGTCTAAAAATCCCATATTATATTTTGTTGTAAAATGTCTTATTTCTGCGTAGTTCTTTAATATTATGCCCAACGTCCCGCTACTACAGCGGGTTTGGGACTAAATTAAGCCCATTCCTCGGATTTGCCAAATCATTCAAATACAAAACCAACTTTCCATTAAGCCAATTGCCCAAATCCGTTGTAGTAGCTGTTACAGGAAGCCTTTTTTATCGTTCAATATTTGTTTTCTAACACCTAGTTACTAATACGAAATAGACATTAAGTCCATTACCTTTTAATCCTCCTGTTGTTCCAACCAACACCGAGTTCCGCCTTTAACTTCTTTAATTTTAATTTTCCCATCATTAATCTCATCTTTATCAATGATAAAAACTTTTTTGTAATTTGAAGCTATTAATAGTTCCAAATCACATTGGGTAAATCTTTGTAAATCTTCAAGATGCAATATTTTATCAGAATTAGTTTTTAAAAATGATTCCTTTTCATAAAATACATTACTAGTTTCAGTAAAACTAAAGCGACTTAAATGTGTAAAACTGACATAAGAGCAATTAAATTGGAAGTCATAAGTTTCTTGTCGTATGCTTTTTAATTTATTTATATCAAGAATATGTGTCATATTTTTCCCTTTCTCAACCATAGTCGAATAAATCGTGTCTGAAAAATTCGATCGCTCATATTGCATATTTTTTTCTCTTTCAATAAGTAAATAAATCGTATCTAAAGATTTCACTCGTTCAAATTCTTTATCATAAAAATATTTTGTCAGATTTAAGTAATTATTTAAAAACGTTTTTCTGTCTTTAGGAAAAGTAAACTTGTCTTCAAAATTAGTCTCGGAAGAGTAACTATAAAAAAGCTTTAAAGCTTTGTTATCTTTATAAAATGATACCATATACCTACCTAAATTTTCGATATGTATTCTATTTTCTTTATCAATTTCATTAATTATTTTTTTTGGGTCAATCGAGACCAATGTATCAATTATAGACTTACATTTTATTGCATCAATATTATTCAACTCTACTATATTGTTAATTACAGTGTCTTTACATATTCTATAACATTTAACTTTATTGTTCTTTAAAGAAATGAATTTGCTATCATCCAAGAATATAATTAGCGCTTCACGATCCTCATTCAAGATATCTCTAAGTTTAACTCCTTTTTTTTCAGAATCAAAATGTTCGTATTTTGAAAATATAAAAGAGGAATCAACTTTATCTTGTGAATAGATAGTGGAAAAAAACAATAAGATGATGACTAAAATATAATTCATTTTTATTCGGTTAATTTTGTGGCAAGGTTTCCTGTAACGTCTTGGTACTACAGCGGGTTTGGGACTAAATTAAGCCCATTCTTCGGATTTGCCAAATCATCCCAAATACAAAACCAATTTCCCATTAAGCCTATTGCCCAAATCCGTTGTAGTAGCTGTTACCTGTTGTTGCTTTTGCTTCTTATCCAACCCACATTTTTTAAATTTTTTATTTGCGGATACAAATCATTAGATGTATTTTGGGTTTGGTCACTCCCTGAAGAAAAGAGTATATAATTTTCTCCTAGATTTTTGTAATTGTAATAATCATTTTCAAGTTCTGATTGCGTCGGGTCATTTATAAAAACAATTTCATTTTTATTTTCTAATTGTTTCAAACTATCTGGATATGTTCCGTTTTGATTTTTATAATATTCAATATCTTTAATTAATGAATTTAGATGTGTTTGTGCTATTTGTTCTTTAGCTTTATCTAAACCAGAGTAATTCCCAAAAAGAAATAAAGCAGAATATGCAAGAACAGTAAAAAGCATACAAGCTATTCCAATTACAGTTAATTTTCGGTCTTTGTATTTAAATATTCCATACAATGTAAGTCCAATTCCAACGAAAAAGCCAACAAGAGGGAATAGTCCTAAATAGCCTAATTTGTATGGGGGTGTTGTTTTCTTGATGTTATTTATATTTTGAATGTTTTCCATTTAAGCTGAATTTCGTTTGCAATAACCGGTAACGTCTTGGCACTACAGCGGGTTTGGGACTAAATTAGGCCCATTATTCGGATTTGCCAAATCATCCCAAATACAAAACCATCTTTCCATTAAGCCCAATGCCCAAATCCGTTGTAGTGGCTGTTATAGGCTGGTTGTTTCTAGCAAATATTCCTAATTATTAATCGATTTTCAGCCGATTTTTGGCCGATTAAAAACCTAATTCTTGCCCAAATCTCGGCTAAATTTTATTCCCTTTTTTCGTTTCAATTTCGCAATCAAAACGATTGTTTATATTCTCAATGAAACTTCAATATTTAAGTTTCAGTTTTCGTAATTCAATTTAAAAAT
>NZ_DATIDY010000132.1:0-54198 GCF_035456085.1 Flavobacterium sp. | reverse complement strand
TATTTTAAAGTAATAATTCGCTTCGCAATTTGATACGAAGCCCAGCTACCTTTATAGCAAACAACTTCCGGAACTTTGAAAAGTGCAGTCTCCAGAGTTGCTGTTCCTGATGTTACTAATGCAGCAGTGGAATTTCGCAATAAAGCATATGTTTTATTGGAGATGAATTTTATATTATCGCTTGAAATGAATTGTTGGTAAAATGAAAATTCCTGACTTGGAGCACCTGCAATTACAAATTGATAATCTGGAAAATCAGTAACAACGCTTAACATTACAGATAACATTTTACTGATTTCTTGTTTGCGGCTTCCTGGTAAAATGGCAATAATTGGTTTTTCGGACAAATGATTTTCTGTTCTAAAAGCTGTCGCATCAATGGTTGATTGATTGTGGATTGCATCAATTAACGGATGTCCCACAAAAGCGACAGGAAAATGATGTTTGACTTCGTAGAAATCTTTTTCGAAAGGTAAAATCACATACATTTTATCAATGTCATGTTTTATAGCCTTAATTCGGCTTTCTTTCCAAGCCCAGATTTGTGGCGAAATATAATAATGATTTTTGTAACCGACTTGTTTTGCCCATTTAGCAATTCGCATATTAAAACCTGGGTAATCGATATAAATAATTACGTCAGGATTGAATTGTGTTATATCATTTTTGCAAATAGTAATGTTGCTCAAAATGGTTTTTAAGTTGAAAAGCACTTCTACAAAACCCATAAAAGCCAAATCGCGATAGTGTTTTACTAGCGTACCGCCTACATTTTGCATCAAATCGCCACCCCAAAAACGGATTTCGGCTTGAGGATCTTCTTCATAAATTGCTTTCATTAAATTAGATCCATGCAAATCTCCAGAAGCTTCTCCAGCAATAATATAGTATTTCATTTTGCGTTTTTTTTGGTCAACAAATATAGTATTTATTCTTTGCAACTTAGAATCCCCGAACTTAGTAGCTTAGTTACTTTCTTAAACAAATATGGTAACAATAGTCAATACAATAACTGCCAAAACGACACCTCTTGCCATAAGTTCTTTGTTCATTTTCAGTAAAATACCAAAGGCAATTAAATCGAGTATGGCACCCAGAGTAACGATTTTTCCGAGATGACCTTCGCTTCTCATTACTTGTATACCTGCTAAAAAATCGGTGTGCATTCCAATTGTTATGTAAAGGAACATTCCGATAAAACAAGTAATTATTCCAATTACAAATCCGGTAAGTAAGTCTATTTTATTCATGTGTTATTTATGTTTTTTATTAATGAATTGAGTATCGAAAGTTATGCTTTTATGTTTTTCGAATCATTTCGAATCATTCCATTTCCAAGAGTTAAGTTGTTGCATACTATGATGAGCAGTCAAATCAAATTGTACAGGGACAACCGAAATAAAACCATTTTCTAAAGCCCATTCATCAGTATCTTCACCTTTGTCTTCATTGACAAATTCGCCTGCCAGCCAATAATAATCTTTGCCAAATGGAGTTTGTCGCTTATCAAATTTTTGATCGTATTTAGCGTTTGCCTGACGACAAACTTTAATTCCTTTGATATCTTTTTCTTTTAATTTAGGGAAATTTACATTTAACACAACTCCTTTTGGAAGTTTGTTTTCCAACACTTCCAATGCAATAGTTTTTACATAGGATTTGATTGGTGTAAAATCAGCATTCCAATCGTAATCTAATAATGAAAATCCAATACCTTGAATGCCTTCTATTCCCGCTTCTACAGCGGCACTCATCGTTCCGGAATAAATGACATTTATTGAAGAATTTGAGCCATGATTAATACCGGAAACGCAAAGGTCTGGTTTTTGCTTAAGTATCTCATTAACTGCTATTTTTACACAATCTACAGGTGTTCCTGAACAACTGTATTCTTGTATAGCATCACTATCTTTAGAAATTCTATTGAGATACAAAGTGTTGTTTATGGTAATGGCATGCCCCATAGCACTCTGAGGTTTGTCTGGAGCGACAACAATTACATCTCCTATTGTAGACATTACTTCAATTAGAGTTCTAAGTCCTGGTGCTGTTATTCCATCATCATTTGTAATGAGTATTAAAGGTTTTTTGTTTTTCATTTATTATTTTTTAAGGGGAAAGCAATTGTTGATAAAATTTGAGTTCATAAACAAATGTAGCAACTCAAAATCTTATATTGCGAACAAATAAAATATTTTTTTTACGTTTGCTTTCTCAAAATTTAAAAAATTTATTTTTGCACCTTTAACAAAAAATTAAGTAGTGTTATAAGGGGTTGGCATGGTTTTTAACGTAACTTAGTTCAAAAAATTGATGAATTCTATTATTAGCTTTATGAAAAGAAATTATAAAATACTCATAGCTGTGGTATGCCTTTCGGCTACCTTATTTGCCTTTAATATAAAGTCAAAAAAAGAGGTGGATCCAGATAGGGATAAACTACTACTAGAGATATTATCTTTTGTTATTGAGAAAGGTCATTATAATCCGGCTATTGTTGATGACAATTTTTCAAAAGGTGTTTATAAAGATTATATAGCAGCATTAGATCCGTCTAAGCGTTTCTTCTTGCAATCGGATATTAATGAGTTTTCAAAATTCGAATTGGAAGTGGATGATCAGTTGAATAATAGGGATTTAACTTTTTTCAACCTTACTTATGATCGTTTAATGCTTCGTATGGAAGAGAGCAAAAAAATATTCAAAGATATTTTGAGCAAGCCTTTCAATTATAATACTGATGAGGATTTTAATGTCGATTATGATAAGGCACCATATGCTAAAAATACCACAGAGCTAAAAGAGAGATGGAGAAAACAAATCAAGCTTTCAACACTTTCGTCCTTTACTGACAAGAAGAAAATGGAAGAGGATAAAAAAGAGAAAGATCCAAAATATGTGATGAAGACAAACGCTGCTTTGGATGCTGAAACCAGAACAAATTCTCTTAACTCCTTGAATGAATCTTTTAGTTTAATGAATGAATTAAAAAGAGATGACTGGTTTACATTGTATATCAATGCAATTATGTCTGGTTTTGATCCTCATACAAGTTATTTTGCACCAGAGGAAAAAGAAAGGTTTGATGTAAGCATGAGTGGAAAATTGGAAGGAATTGGTGCTAGATTACAAAAGAAAAATGATTATACTGAAATTTCAGAATTAATCTCTGGTGGACCAGCTTGGAGAGGGAAAAAGCTAGAAGCTGGTGACTTAGTAATGAAAGTAGCCCAAGGAAACGGTGTTCCTGTTGATGTTGTCGGAATGCGCTTGGATGATGTTGTCAAAAAAATTAAAGGACCAAAAGGTTCTGAAGTTCGTTTGACTGTCAAAAAAGTAGACGGTACTATTCAAGTTATTTCTATTATCAGAGATATTGTAGAGATCGAAGAAACATACGCAAAATCAAGTGTAGTTGAGAAAAATGGGGTGAAATATGGAGTAATATATTTGCCTAAATTTTATATTGATTTTGAAAATAAAGATGGTAGAGATGCTGGGAAAGACATCGCATTAGAAGTTGACAGACTGAAAAAAACAGGTGTAAAAGGTATTGTATTAGATGTACGCGATGATGGTGGTGGATCATTATCTACTGTTGTTGATATTGCAGGTTTATTCATTGAGCAAGGTCCAATTGTTCAAATAAAATCTGCAGGTAAGAAAAAAGAAATTTTATATGATACCGATAAAAAAATCGAGTGGGATGGACCACTGGTAATTATGGTCAATGAATTTTCTGCTTCAGCGTCAGAGATTTTGGCGGCAGCTATTCAAGATTATAAAAGGGGAATCATTATTGGAAGTAAACAGACTTACGGTAAAGGAACTGTTCAAAATGTAATCGATTTGAATCAGTTTGTTCGTAACAGTTCTGCGGGAGATTTGGGTGCATTAAAAACAACTACTCAAAAATTTTATAGAATTAATGGAGGTTCAACTCAGCTAGAAGGTGTGAGCAGCGATATAGTGATGCCAGACCGTTTTGCTTATTTAAAAATGGGCGAACGTGATGAACCAAATGCAATGAAATGGGACAAAATTGATCCAGCGCCTTATAATGTTTGGAATAATACTTCGAAATTTGACCAGGCTATTAGCAATAGTAAAAAAAGAATTGAAAGTAATATTCAATTCAAATTGATCGAAGAAAATGCCAAATGGATTGATAGCAGAAGTACAGAGAATACTTATAGTTTAAATTATGAGAAATTCAAATTAGCTCAAGATCAAATTGAAGAAACTGCTAAAAAGTTCAAGCCAATTGTTGATTATAAAAATAATTTGAAATTTTCTTCATTACCATATGAAATAGAAGAATTTACTAAAGATCCAGTTCTCAAAGAAAAAAGAGATAGATGGCATGAAAGTTTAGCAAAAGATATTTATGTTGAAGAAGCTTTAAATATTCTTGATGATTTACAACCTAAATCAATAGCGAAAAATGTTATTCCTGGTGATAAAAAAGGAAAGTTAGTAAAATCTTAAAATCTTCTTTTAGAAATATAAAAAATGCTCCAATTAGCAATAGTTGGAGCATTTTTTATGTTATGGAATTCTTCAACCCAAAATAATTTTATCTGAAAATGTGATAACTCATTTAAATTAATTTGTAACGCATCCTAGTAGATAATAAGCAATATTTTCGCTATTTTAATCTAAACCAATAGAAGATAAGGAATTGAATCTTTAAATTGATTATCTGGATCTTCAAAACCAAATGATTGTAATTGTGATAAGTACTTTTAAGTAATCTACCACTCATTTACTTTATTAGCATCCATTTTGATGAAAATAAACAGCAAAATGGTGAATCCCCATAGACCAGATCCTCCGTACGAAAAGAAAGGTAACGGAACCCCGATAGTTGGAAATATTCCAATCACCATTGCAATATTTACAAAGAAGTGAATAAATAAAATTCCAGCAACACAATAGCCATACACTCTACTAAATTTTGTTTTTTGTCTTTCGGCTAAATAAATTATTCTAAGAAACAAGCCAGTAAAAAGCGCAATTACAACCAAAGATCCGACAAACCCCCATTCTTCACCAACTGTGGTAAAAATATAATCGGTATGTTGCTCTGGTACAAAACCTCCTTTAGTTTGTGTTCCTTCAAGGAAACCTTTTCCTAGCCATCCTCCAGATCCAACAGCGATTTCAGATTGGTTAGTGTTGTATCCAATTCCTTTCATATCAACTTCTTTACCAAGCAGAATGTTAAAACGGTCACGATGGTGTTGTTTGAAAACATTTGTAAATACATAGTTGACAGATAAAACAAATCCTGATATAATTGTAAAAAGAATAGTGCTCAATACAATATTTCTATCGGCTATTCTTGATTTATAATGAATCAAAATAATTATAACGAGCGCCATCAGAATGACATATTCCGGCTCTAAAATCAACGTTAACATAAACAACAAAATCGTAATAAAACCTGTCCAAACATACCAAGCTGGAAGTCCCTCTCTGTATAAAACAATTATGAAAATGCTATAGATTAAAGCACTACCAGGGTCAGGCTGCGGCAAAATAAGCATTACGGGTAAAAAAGTAATTGCCAATGCTTGTAGTTGCCTATTCATGTCCTTTAGATTAATCTGAGTGTCACTGAGATATTTTGCAATTGCCAATGAAGTCGCAGCTTTTGCAAATTCTGAAGGCTGCAAAGTAAAACTCCCAAATCCATACCAACAGCGCTGTCCAGCAATCGTTTTTCCGAAAACAAACAATCCAGCCAATGATATAAGTGAAATTACAAAAATGATACTTGCATATTTTTCATAAAATTTACCATCAATATATAGTAATACAAATATCATTGGAACTGTCAACGCAATAAATATCGCTTGCTTTTCGTAGGTCCCTTCAGTAGAAGATAATGAAGAAGAATAGATGTTCAGCCAACCTAAAGACACAAGTGCTATGTAGATTATGATACATATCCAATCAATATTGCTTGATAAACTTTGATTTTTCATTTGATATGAATGTATTATTTTTTGGTCTTAGAAGAATCTATTTTTACAGGTGCAGGTTTCTTTTTACTCTCGTTAATAGAATCCTGCTTTCTTAATTGTTCTTTAATTTCTGGAGACAGACCGCCTAGTTTCGCGTATCGGCTCTGCAAACTTGTGTTTAATATTCGAGTTTCTAAATCTGTTCGGGTGATTTTTTTTCTTAAATATTTTTCAATCATTAAACTAGCAATAGGTCCTGCAATTGTTGCTCCAAAGCCTCCATTTTCAACTAAAATAGCGATCGCAATTTTGGGATCATCTTTTGGTGCAAATGCAACAAAAATAGAGTGATCTTGTAGTTTTGTTCTAACACCATTAATTTTCGCGAAATTTTCAGCAGTTCCCGTTTTACCACAAATGTCAATTCCATCGACTCTAAGAGCGTACGCTGTTCCTTTATTATAAACATCAAATAATCCGCTAATCATTGGAGGAAAATATTTTTTGTCAATTGTAGTTTCGTGTCTGGTAACGAACTTTTTATCAATGGTTTCTCCTTTTATTTTTTTAATGATATGAGGTGTATAATAATATCCTTGATTCGCAACCGCAGCCATCATGTTTGCTAATTGAATCGGTGTCATCAATACTTCACCTTGACCAATAGCATTAGAAATAATTGTTTTTCCGCTATAGCCCCAGCCAGGATACATTTTTTTATAGGTTTTTGAAGTAGGTATTTTACCTCTTCGGCCTATTGGTAAATCATAGCCCATGAATTGTCCTAGTCCAAAACTTTTAATGTGATTACTCCAGACATCAACCGCATAAGGTGTACTCTTGTATTTTGCTATTGTACGTAAATACACATTTGAGAAATATGCGTTACATGATTTATAAATTCCAACATGCAGATCTCTTGGGCCACCACCACAGTGACATCCTTGAAATCGACCAGGCGCATAATAAAATCCATGGCTACACATAAATGTAGTGCTTTCATCAACAACATTTTCCTGTAATCCGACAAGTCCAGTCATTATTTTAAACGGAGATCCCGGTGGATATTCTGCTAATAGTCCTCTATCATAAAGGGGTTTTGCTATGGAATCGTGATATAATTTTGTGTAATTCTTAGAACGTTGTCTTCCTACAAGAATTCCAGGATCATAAGATGGTGCTGTCACTAATGCTAAAATTTCACCAGTCTTAGGTTCAATAGCGACTATTCCTCCACGTTTATTAACCATTAATTGCTCGCCGTATTTTTGAATTTCAGCATCAATGGTAAGATTTATATCTTCTCCCTGAACAGCAATTGTATCGTATTTTCCGTCTTTATAAGAACCAATTTCTCGATTGAATTTGTCTTTCTGAAAGTATTTGACGCCTTTTATTCCACGGAGGATTTTCTCATAACTTTCTTCAACTCCTTGCCTTCCAATTAAATCTCCGCTTTTATAATATTTATTTTTTTCAATAAGTTTGTCATTAACCTGAGTTATAAAACCAAATATATTAGCTCCATAATCGACTTCATAATCACGTAGAGAACGTTTTTGAAAATAAAAGCCCTCAAATTTTCTGATTTTTTCTTGGAAAGCGGCAAATTCCGTTTTATTCAACTGTGCCATAAACACAGAAGGCAGTCTTGGGCTGTATACTTTTGCCTTTTCTATTCTTTTAATAAAATCTTCCTTAGTAATATTTAATAGTTTACAAAACTCAAGTGTGTCTGTTTTGTTTAATTCTCTTGGGATAACCATAATATCATACGAAGGCTGATTGGCTACCAATAATACTCCGTTTCTGTCGTAAATATAACCTCTCTCTGGATAATCATATTTTATTTTTATAGCATTATTTTCTGATTTTAATTTAAAAGAATCGTCAATAATTTGCAGATAAAAAACACGTAAGACTAACAAAGATGCACCAATAATAATTAAAGCTGGCAACAAGACTTTTCTCATCGTTTATTTGGCTTTATGAGATAAATAAGAATAATGCAGGTTAAAATAGTAAACAGTATACTTAAAAATGTTCTAAGTAAAATATCTAATAAAAAAGTGATTTGGAAAGATTCTAATAAAAATAAAACTATGTGATGTGTTGTAACCGATAGTAAAATAAACGTAAATCTTTCGGGAGTTAGTACATCATTCAATTTAATTGTTTGATATTCGTAACTAAGTCCGAATGAGAATTTGAAAAAATAAGGTCTTAAGAAAGCCAAAAGTACACAAGAAGTTGCATGAACACCACCAGAATTACAAAATAAGTCCATTGTCAGACCTAGAAAAAAACTAGCAATAAGCAAATTGGCTTTATTACCATTTACAGGATAAAGGATAATAAAAAGGATATAGGGAAATGAGCTTATGTAACCTCCAAAATTCATATTATTAAAAACCAGAATTTGTAAAGCTAATAAGAACACAAAACGAAAAATATTCACCAATAACGTGCTATTCATTTTTTCTTTGGTTTTCTAAATTTCTAATTTCTTCGCTGTTTTCAGTTTTTATAATATAAACATGCCCTAAATTAGTCATGTCATTGAATAATTTTACTCTTATGGTGTAATAGTGAGTTTTGTCACCCGGAATAAAAATTTTATCGATTGTTCCAATTCCAATATTTTCTGGAAAGATAACCGATTGTCCACCAGTAACAATTGTGTCTCCTTTTTTAATAGTAGCTAATCTAGGTACATCAATCAATTGAACAAAACCAGTATTTTTTCCATCCCAATTTAATGTTCCAAAATGATTCGAATGTTTAATCTTGGCGTTTATTTGTGATTTTGTATTCAATATACTAATTACAGTTGCGTAATTTGTAGAGACATCATCAACAATACCAACGATGCCCAAGCTGTTAATCACTCCCATATCTGGTCTAACTCCGTCTTTAGAACCTGAATTCAAAGTTAAAAAATTCTCATACACGTTATAAGAGTTACGAATTACTTTAGATACAATAATATCTTTTGGTAAAACACCTTTTAAACTATCTAAATTAGGGATTTTGGCCGAGTCTTGGGTTTTAAACAATAAGCTCTTTAAATTAGCATTTTCTCTTGCAAGTTCTTCGTTCTGTTCACTAAGGTGAAGGTATTCTTCTATTGAATTTATTTTTTCGTAAACACCACCACTTAAAAAATTTGCTGAGCTAATTATTCTGCTTCTGTGAAAAGAATGGGATTGAATCGTGAGCGATAATGAAATACCCAAAAGCAGCAAAAACAGTAACCTATTACTGTTTTTTATAATAAAAGAAAATATTTGCTGCATTTTTTATGGTATAATAAATGTTAAATAACTATAAGATTCAGTAAACCAAAGTTTTACTTGATTAATATGTTTTTAAATTTTGAAATGTTTTTAAGAGCCATTCCAGTTCCTCTTACTACAGCTCTCAATGGATCTTCAGCAATGTAAACTGGTAAATCTGTTTTTTGAGAGATTCTTTTATCAAGACCTCTTAACATAGATCCACCACCTGCAAGATAGATACCCGTATTGTAGATATCTGCTGCTAATTCTGGAGGTGTTTGAGATAAAGTTTCCATTACAGCATCTTCAATACGTTGAATTGATTTATCTAATGCTTTTGCAATTTCTCTATATGAAACTTCTACTTGTTTTGGTTTTCCAGTTAACAAATCTCTTCCCTGAACAGACATATCTTCTGGAGGTGTTTCTAGGCTTTCGATAGCAGCACCAATCTGAATTTTTATTTTTTCGGCAGTACTTTCTCCAACAAATAAATTGTGTTGTGTACGCATATAGTAAACAATATCATTTGTAAAAACATCTCCTGCAATTTTTACAGATTTGTCGCAAACGATACCACCCAATGCTATTACAGCAATTTCTGTTGTTCCTCCACCGATATCTACAATCATGTTTCCTTTTGGTTGCATAATATCGATTCCGATACCAATTGCAGCAGCCATAGGCTCATGAATCAAGTATACTTCTTTACCATTTACTCTTTCGCAAGATTCTTTTACCGCTCTCATCTCTACCTCAGTAATTCCTGAAGGGATACAAACTACCATTCTAAGAGCTGGCGTAAACATTCTTTTTTTCAATGCCGGTATGCTTTTTATAAACATACTAATCATCTTTTCTGATGCATCAAAATCTGCGATTACACCATCTTTTAATGGTCTAATTGTTTTAATATTTTCGTGCGTCTTCCCTTGCATCATATTGGCTTCTTTACCAACCGCAATAATTTTGCCCGATATTCTATCACGCGCAACTATAGATGGACTATCAATTACGACTTTGTCATTATGAATGATTAAAGTATTTGCTGTACCAAGGTCTATCGCAACATCCTCGGTCATGAAATCAAAAAATCCCATATGCCTTTTTGGGGTTAATAAGTTATAAAAAAATTACGCACAAAGTTAAACAAATTAATGTTTAAAATGACGAGTTCCTGTAAATACCATTGCAAGATTGTTATCATTACAATAATTAATACTCAACTCATCTTTGATTGATCCTCCTGGTTGAATTACTGCAGTTATTCCTGCTTTTTTTGCCAATTCAACACAGTCTGGGAAAGGAAAAAATGCATCACTTGCCATTGAAGCTCCTTCTAAACTAAATCCAAAAACCTTTGCTTTTTCAATTGCTTGTAACAAAGCATCTACTCTTGAAGTTTGTCCTGTTCCAGAAGAAATCAAAGTTCCATTTTTAGCAAAAACAATTGTGTTTGATTTGGTATTCTTGCAAACTTTAGAAGCAAAAATCAAATCCTCGATTTCTTGTTCCGTTGGTGCTTTATGAGTAACGGTTTTTAAGTCTGCTTTAGTATCAGTGATGTTATTTCTTTCTTGAATTAGTAAGCCGTTCAAACACGTTCTTACTTGTTTTTGAGGTAATTCTACCTCGTTTTGTATTAAAATAATTCTGTTTTTCTTTTCTTGTAAAATAGCAATTGCTTCAGCATCATAAGAAGGAGCGATAACTACTTCGCAAAATAATTTGTTTATTTCATTTGCTGTAGCAACATCAATATTAGCATTAGCAATCAATACACCACCAAAAGCTGATGTCGGGTCGCATGCCAAGGCAACAGTATATGCTTCGCAAATAGTTTTTCTTGTTGCTAATCCACAAGCGTTGTTATGTTTTAAAATGGCAAATGTTGGATCGTCATTTTTAAATTCATTAATTAAGTTTACAGCGGCATCAACATCTAATAGATTGTTGTATGACAATTCTTTTCCGTGAACTTTAGTAAACATAGCTTCAAAATCACCGAAGAAAAATCCTTTTTGATGTGGGTTTTCTCCATATCGTAATACTTGTCCATTTTCTATACTCGCTTTGTAGATAGTTTCGTCAGTATTAAAATAATTGAAAATGGCGCCATCATAATGAGAAGAAACGTGAAAAGCTTTAGTTGCCAATAATTTCCTGTCTTCTAATGTTGTAGCTCCATTTTGATTAGAAATCATATCCAAAAACAGACCGTATTGGTCCATTGAAGCAACAATTGCTGTGTCTTTGAAATTTTTTGCGGCAGCGCGAATCAATGAAATTCCACCAATATCGATTTTTTCAATAATATCTGCTTCGCTAGCTCCAGAAGCTACTGTTTTTTCAAAAGGATATAAATCTACAATTACCAAATCAATCTGAGGAATATCATATTCCTTCATTTGTTGTACATCGCTTTCGTTGTCCTGACGATTTAGGATTCCACCAAAAACTTTTGGGTGCAATGTTTTTACTCTTCCACCAAGAATAGATGGATATGAGGTAACATCTTCTACAGGAATAACTGGGATTCCTAAGTTTTTAATGAATTCTTCTGTGCCTCCTGTGGAATAAAAAATTACATTTTGCTCATGTAGTTTTCTAACAATTGGTTCTAAACCATCTTTTGAAAAGACTGAAATTAATGCTGATTTGATTTTTGTTGTTGTGCTCATTAGGTAGTTATAATTATCAAAGTGCAAAAGTAGTTTTTTTTGATAATATAATTCAATAAAAAGATGTAACAATCTTTTAAAATTACATACCTATTGTTGAATGTAATTTTTTAGGTTTTTGAAATAAAAAGATTGAATTTTACATTAATTCAAAATTGAAAAATATGCTAGTTTACCTCCGATTATTAAAAGAAAGTTTTGGTTTTGCAATGAATGCTTTGCGAAGCAATAAATTAAGAACATTGCTTTCTTTATTGGGTGTTACTATTGGTATTTTTTCAATAATAGCGGTGCTTGCAGCTGTGGACTCTTTGGACAAAAAAATCTCTAAAGATTTGAGTAGTATGGACAAAAACACTATTTATTTGTTGAAATTTTCTTTTGGACCTTCAGATATACCGCAATGGAAAAGGGAACAATTTCCTAATGTAAAGTACTCAGAATATATTTATTTGAAAAGTGTGATGACTCATACCGATCAATTAGCATATCGCATTTTTACCAGAAGCGAATCTATAAAATTTGGATCTAACATTGTTAGTGATGTACAGATATTCCCGGTTTCTCATGAATTTATTGATATAGAAGGGCTTGAGTTTGAAAAAGGAAGATTTTACAATGAATCTGAAGCTAATTCTGGAGCTACAGTAATTGTATTAGGTGCAGAGATAGCAAAATCACTTTTTGGAGATACAGAGCCAATTGGAAAAAACGTGAGATTGTATGGTCAACGATTTACGGTTATAGGAATTTTGAAAAAAGAAGGATCAACTTTTGGCGGAAGCAATGATTCGGCTGCATTTATTCCGGTTAACTTTATTAGAAGATTGTACGGCGATAACAATACTAATTTAACAAATGTAATTATATTCAAACCAGAAAAAGGAGTGGATATAGAAGAATATAAAAGTGAGATTTCTCAAAAGCTTAGAAGCTTCAGAGGTTTGAAAGCAGGAGAGATCGATAATTTTTTCATTAATGTCTTTGCAGGGTTCTTAGATTTCATAGATCAAATTTTGGGATCATTACGTATAGGAGGGATATTTATAAGTTTCTTTTCTTTTTTAGTAGGAGGTTTTGGCGTTGCTAATATTATGTTTGTTTCGGTAAAAGAGCGTACAAATTTAATTGGAATACAAAAATCATTAGGTGCAAAGAATCGTTTTATATTATTTCAATTTTTATTTGAAGCCATTATTCTTTGTATAATTGGAGGAGCAATAGGATTGTTAATGGTTTGGATCATTTCTATCATTCTCACCAAGGCATTAGATTTTGAATTTGTTTTGAGTATCTGGAATATCGTAATTGGAGCAGGATTGTCAATTTTTGTCGGAGTGTTATCGGGAATAATTCCTGCAATTAGTGCTTCAAAATTAGATCCTGTAGAAGCTATTAGAACAGGAATGTAATTTGTCTGGCATTATAATATTGTTATTTTAATGTAAATTTGGAACACTATAGATATTTAATTATTTTTGAAAGAGTGTCCCCTTAATTAAATCAATATCAATGAGCTTTATTTTAAGAAATGTAGATACAGTAGATTCTATTACCAGAGAGGATTTTAAAAAAAATTATTTAGACAAAAAAAAGCCTTTAATTATAAAAGGATTAACTAAGGACTGGCCTGCGCGTGAAAAGTGGTCAACAGATTATTTTAAAGAAATAGCTGGAGATATAGAAGTAAAGCTAGTTGATAATTCCAAGGCTGATCCAACAAAAGTTATTAATGCCTCTATCGCCAGCATGAAATTTGGTGAATATTTGGATTTAATAAAGAGAGAACCTACAGAATTGCGTATTTTTTTCTTCAATCTTTTCAAACACAGACCTGAATTGGTCAATGATGTAAAAGTGCCCAAAGATTTAATGGGTGGTTTTATTGAAAGTATGCCTGCCATGTTTTTTGGAGGGTCAAAAGCAATTACCTTTTTACATTATGATATTGATTTGCCTCACCTTTTTCATACTCATTTTGGTGGGCGCAAACACATTATATTATTTGATAATAAATGGAAAAAAAGGCTTTACTGCGTTCCCAATACTACTTATGCACTTGAAGATTACGATGTGACTAATCCAGACTTTGAAAAATTCCCAGCATTAAAAGGAGTAGAAGGATATGAAGTTTTTCTGGAACATGGTGATACCTTGTTTATGCCAGCAGGAATGTGGCATTGGATGCGTTACATTGATGGCTCTTTCTCTCTGACACTTCGTGCTTGGGATCAGTCAATAGCAAGGAAAGTAGCAAGTGTTTGGAGTTTGTTTATGCATGGTGCAGTTGATAGCGCAATTAAAGTAATTTTTAGAGAACGTTATGCGAAATGGCGTGAGAAACTGGTTTTTAAAATTGCTGAAAAAGAATTAAAGAAAGGAAGACCGATTGTATAAGAGCTTATTATAGAAAACTATTAAATAAAAAAAATCCCGAACTCGGGATTTTTTTATTATCTGATTGGATTATTTTGAATCAAATCGATGTATAAATTAATCTTATCTTTTAATTCTTTTCTTGGTACAATAAAATCTAAGAAGCCATGTTCTAACAAGAACTCAGCAGTTTGAAATCCTTCTGGCAAATCTTTACCTGTTGTGTCTCTTACAACGCGGGGTCCTGCAAACCCAATTAAGGCACCAGGTTCTGAGATGTTGATATCTCCTAACATAGCATAAGAAGCAGTAGTTCCTCCTGTTGTCGGATCAGTACAAAGTGAAATGTAAGGTAGTTTTGCTTTTGCAAGTTGAGCAAGTTTTACAGATGTTTTTGCTAATTGCATTAATGAATAAGCAGCTTCCATCATTCTGGCTCCTCCTGATTTGGAAATCATTACAAAAGGTAATCTGTTTTTGATTGCAAAATCAATTCCTCTGGCAATTTTTTCTCCAACAACAGCTCCCATAGATCCACCGATGAAGGCAAAATCCATACAGCAAATTACGACTTCTTTTCCTTTGGATTTTCCAACGCCGGTACGAACGGCATCTTTAAGATTTGTTTTTGCCATTACCTCTTTTAATCGATCCGAATATTTTTTTGTATCAACAAAATGTAAAGGATCTTTAGAAGTCATGTTTTTGTCTAATTCGACAAATTCATTATTGTCAAATAAAATATCAAAATAGGCCTCACTTCCAATTCTAACATGGAAACCATCTTCGGGACTTACAAATAAATTACGTGCCAACTCATCAGCATCTATAATTTTTCCAGTCGGAGATTTATACCAAAGCCCTTTTGGAATATCCATTTTGTCTTCGGTAGCCGTAGTGATTCCTTTTTCTTGTCTTTTAAACCAAGCCATATTTTTAATAATTTAAGATTTAAGATTTACGATATACGATTCAAAGACCGTATATCGTATATCATACATCGTACATTAAATATTGTAATTATAGTGTATTTACGTTATTTAAGTCAGCAAATGCTTGCTCAAGTCTTGCAATGAAAGTTTTTTCACCTTCACGCAACCATCTTCTTGGATCGTAGAATTTTTTGTTTGGAGCATCAGGACCTTCTGGGTTTCCAATTTGTGTTTTTAAGTACTCAATATTGTTAATCATAAAATCGCGAATACCTTCAGTAAATCCAAATTGTAAATCAGTATCAATATTCATTTTTACAACACCGTAGCTAATTCCTTCTCTGATTTCTTCAACAGTAGATCCAGATCCTCCGTGGAAAACAAAATCAACAGGATTTGGTCCAGTTTGGAATTTGTTTTGAACGTAATCTTGAGAATTTTTCAAGATTTTTGGAGTCAATTTTACGTTTCCAGGTTTGTAAACACCGTGAACATTTCCAAAAGCAGCAGCAATAGTAAATTTAGGGCTTACTTTTAATAGTTCTTCGTAAGCATAAGCTACTTCTTCTGGTTGAGTATATAATTTTGAGCTGTCTACATCAGAATTGTCTACACCGTCTTCTTCACCACCAGTGATTCCAAGTTCGATTTCTAGAGTCATTCCCATTTTACTCATTCTTGCTAAATAAGTTTTACAGATTTCGATGTTTTCCTCGATTGGCTCTTCAGATAAATCGATCATGTGAGAAGAGAATAATGGTTTCCCTGTTTCTGCAAAATGAGCTTCTGAAGCGTCTAGTAATCCATCAATCCAAGGTAATAATTTTTTTGCACAGTGGTCAGTATGTAAAATAACTGTTGCTCCATATGCTTCTGCTAATGTATGAATGTGTTTTGCTCCAGCAATACCACCAGCGATAGCGGCTTTTTCTCCAGCATTAGAAAGTCCTTTTCCAGCATTAAATTGTGCTCCACCGTTTGAAAATTGGATAATTACTGGTGCGTTAAGTTTAGCTGCAGTTTCTAATACTCCATTAATTGTGTCAGATCCTATAACATTTACAGCTGGAAGCGCAAAACCTTTTTCTTTTGCATATTGGAAAATTTCTTGAACTTGATCGCCTGTAGCTACTCCGGGTTTAATATTGTGTGCCATTGTTTTTTTACTTTTAAATTGTTTTTTTTAGTTTTTAGATTATAGTTTGCAAAAATAAGAATTAATTAGCATTTAGAAAGGGTAATTGATCCCAAAATTAAATACTGAATTTGCAAAATTATATTGTGTAAACCACCGATCCCCGATTTCCTTGGCCGGATTGTAGGTTTTAAACCCAACATCAAGCCTAACGACAAAGAAACTTATATCATATCTAAGACCAAATCCTGTTCCTAAAGCGATTTCGCTCAAGTCTTTTATGCTGTCAAATTTTGCTGGATCATACGTAACAGCGTCAAGAACGTTCCAAATGTTCCCTGCATCTGCAAAAAGTGCGCCACCCCATTTGCCAGCAATTTGAAAACGATATTCGCCACTAATGGCAATTTTCATATTGGCTTCATTAAAGTCATTTGTAAAGGAACTACTTCCTGGTCCAAGGTTGTAAGGTTGCCACGCTCTGTTGTCATTTGATCCTCCCGCATAGTAACTTTTGGAAAACGGAATTGTATTAGAGTTTCCATAAGGAATAGCGATTCCAAAAAATGTTCTCATGGCAAAAATGTTTGATTTACCCAAGCTCCAGTGTTTAATGAAGTCAAATTCTGTTTTTAAATATTCAGAATATTCTAAATTGAAAATCTCATAATTTCCATCTGTATTTTTAGGAATATTTCCAAGTTCTGAAATCACAGACAATAAAGTTCCTGCAGATTCTAATTTTGTTCTAAATGTGTAGAAATCATTGTCTTGTAAGTCTTTTTTACTGGTTTTGGTAAAATTAAAATTTGTCGCCAAGATGAAATCATTATCAGTAAGTCGTATCCTCTGCTGTTCAATACTATTAACATCTTGAAATTCTGAATCGCTCGGCGTTAATGCAGTTTTACCAGTTAAAACATCATTTGTAAAACCTGTTGTTCCGCTTTCTATAATTAAATTTCCATTTGAGTCGACATAACTTGGCTCCTCATTATGTGTTTTAGCAATATCGTTTAAAGCATCATAGGAACTCGTATAAACATGAAAATAATTCTGAGGATTTAAATTGCGGACAAATTGAAAGTTTAATAGATCCAATCGAGTTGTTGTATTTCTCTTAGGCGTCCAATTATATGAAAAAGATCCAGTAAAATTTTCCTTGTCCAAGCCAATATTGGTTTGTTTGGAAAGTCCCAGACTGACTACTGTAGAAGGAATCATACTTTTTGGAATGATTTTTTCTGTTTTAATTGGAAATAATACTCTTGGAAAATTCAATTTTGCATCCACACCATATTCAGAAACATTAAAAAAACTATCATCTGAATTGGCAATATCATTCGATGCTCCAATATTTCCTCTTGCCGAAATTTCTAATGTTTCGGCTCCATTAAACACATTTCGTACTGTTTCCGTTACACTTCCGGTAATCCCAAAATCTTCTATGTTGGAATGTGTAAAATCTAAAGTATAACCAAAGCTGTATTTTTTCCTTGGAGTCAAATAAATTTTAGCAATCAAAGACTGAGCAGTTGAGTCTTTTTTATCAACTTCATATTGTATGGTTGGATAATTAAAAGTCTTTAAATTGTTTAAATATCTAGTAGATAAAACTGTTCTGGTATCATTAAACATACCCCCTTTTGTGATAAATACCGCATCAGTAATAGCATGTGGCGTATATTTTATTTTTTTAAAACCATATAAAGTCATATTATTATAAGTCACGCTGTCCTTAATTGGTTGATTGTGATTTGCAGCAGAATAATCTGTGAATATTTTAATGTCACTGATTTTATATAGTTTAAAAGGCTCTGTCTTAATAGAATCGTTTTCCAAATAAGAATAGTTTGCAATATTTAAAGTTACATCTGCTTTATTCTTTTTATTAATGGTATCGATATCAAAATTAATGTAATTGGGTTGAAAAAGATAAGCGCCATGATTTCTGAAATAGGTGCTAATATTATTTTTTTCATTTTCAAAATCTTCCGTTTTATATTGTTTTCCCGGAATCAACATCGATGTTGTTTTTTTATAAAGAGAATCTAATGCGGGAGAAAGAATTTTTGTTTTTACAGTATCAATAAAATACGGATTTCCTGTGTTCAAGTAGTATTTCATTCGGGCTTTTTTAGGAGCCAAAGAATCTAATTTATAAGATGCTTTAATGTCAAAATAACCATTGTTAAAATAATAGCTTCTAAGTCTGGTTAATGATTTTTTTGATTTTGTAGTATCAGCAATAACAGGCGCTTCGCCAGTTTCTTTTAAGAACTCATGAATACCGTGATACCAAAATGACTTACGAAGACCTTCTATTTGTTTCGCCGAAAGCCATCGTACTTCCCGATCATACTTTTTTTTGTTATTTAAATATTTTAAATTAAAAGTAGAATCGGGATTTGGATTGGCCAAATTGTACACATTTAACAGAAATCTGTACTTTAATATAGTGCTGTTAGGTTGTTGGTATAATTGATCGTAAATAGTTTGATTTTTGACTAATTTGTCGTTTTCAAAAATTTGATTTTTTACAAGAAGTTGTTTTCTGTCTGGTACTCTTTTTTCTGAATTACAAGCGTAGAAAAAGACACTAATTAGGATAAATAATGATATTTTTGCAACGTTCTTTTTCTCCTTAAAAAATATAGATTGCCTTTTATTTTCGGCAAAAATATTTTTTATTTTAATGAAAAAAAAACATTTATTCATGTGGGGATTGGTGTTATAGAATATTTAATTCAAAAATACATTTTTTATGCTTAGTAAAAACCAAATAAAACTTATATCTAGTTTGCAACAAAAAAAATATCGTTTTGCGAATCAATTGTTTTTTGCTGAGGGTGTAAAAGTAATTCAAGAATTAGTAAAATCAAATTTTGAACTAGAACATCTTTATACCACCAAAGAAGATTTTGCCTTAATTCCTTCTCATAAAATGTCAATTATTAGTGAAAATGAATTGAATAAAATCAGTGCATTGTCAACTCCAAATACTTGTCTGGCAGTTTTTAAAATCCCTTCGGAAACTAATATCATAGAAACTGGTTTGATCGTTGCGCTCGATTCTATAAGAGATCCGGGAAATATGGGAACAATTCTCCGATTGTGTGATTGGTTTGGAATCCAGCAATTAATTTGTTCCAAAGAAACGGTAGATATATATAATCCAAAAGTTGTCCAAGCGACTATGGGTTCTATTGCCAGAGTAAATGTTAATTATATTGATTTAGAAAATTATCTCGAAAAAACTAAATTACCAGTTTTTGGAACATTTATGGATAGTGAGAATATTTATAAAACAGATTTACCACATGAAGGCATTATTGTCATGGGAAATGAAGCTAACGGAATTTCAGGAAGTATAGAAAAATTGGTTACAAAAAGAATTACCATTCCTCGTTTTGGAGATCTTCAAATTACAGAAAGTTTAAATGTTGCCACGGCCACAGCTATTATTTTAAGCGAATTTAGAAGACAAGGATAAATTAATGGAAAGTAAAATTAATTAAAAGAGCTCTTGATTTCATGGATTCGATATTGCCTGTCCAAGGGCTGTTTGGATCTTTATCACGAATTAATTCATCTGAAATTCCAAATTGTCCTCTAATAGAAGGGGAAAATATAAAATATTCTGAAAAAATATCGATACCAAAGCCTATTTCATAATTCGTTGTCCAAGTTTTTACTCTAAATCTTTCTTCAAGATTATCATCTACGGATTTAGCATTACTGGATAAATTTAAATTAGCAGATACTCCTCCCAAAAGATAAGGCCGAACATTTCCTGTTCTAAGCGCTGAAAATTTTAATAATAATGGAAAATTAATATAAGTACTATTGACTTCTCTTATGGCATCGCTTGGCGAATCAAAAGAGTAGTGAGGAGGATAATGCAATGTTCTGTCCGAATAATAAAGCCCCGGTTCGAAACGTAAGTCTAAATATTCTTGTAGCCTAAAATTGGTAACCAATCCAACATTAAAACCAGTGGTTTTGTCAACCTGTATGTCGTTGCCTACCTCTTTATAGTCGATTTTGAAATCATAAGAGTTGAATCCCAAATAAAAACCAAAATAGAGTCTTTTCTTTTGCCAATTTTCAAGGTTTATTATTGGATCCTTGCTGAAAATGCTTTTAGAATTTTGCGAGATTCCTTTTGTGGTAATAGTCAATAGAATTAAAACAATTATTTTTTTCATATTTATGCTGAATGTCTATTATTTTTTTGAAGCAGAGTATATAGTTGCAACACCAAATGTTTGTGGCATAGCTTTAACGTTTATAAACCCAGTTTCTCTTAAAATATTGTTTAATGCTTCTCCATATGGAAAAGCAGCAGCAGATTCAGATAAATATCCATAGGCAACATTATCTTTTGAAAACAGTTTTCCAATTAATGGTAAAATGTTTTTACTGTAAAAATTATAACCTTGTTTGTAAGGAGTTTTGTCTGGTACAGAAGTTTCTAAAATAACAAAAATCCCACCTGGTTTTAAAACTCTCAAGATTTCAGTAAGGCCGGTTTTTAGGTGTTCAAAATTTCTAACCCCAAATGCCACTGTTATTGCGTCAAAAAAGCTATCTTCAAAAGGCATATTTTCAGAATCTCCTAAGACCATTTCAATAGTTTGAGAAAGGTTTTTTTCTTGAATTTTTTTGGTTCCCACTTCAAGCATTCCTTCAGAAATGTCTAAGCCTATGATTTTTTTGGCTTTGGTTTGTGCCATTAAAATAGCAAGATCTCCTGTACCTGTAGCAATGTCTAAGATTGTCTCAGGATTAGTTTCTGAAACTAATCGCAACACTTTTTTTCTCCATTTAACATCGATACCAAACGAAATAACACGGTTTAAGTTATCATAATTCCCCGAAATAGTGTCAAACATTTGGGCAACTTGTTCTTTTTTGCTAAGAGAGGAGTCTTTATAAGGAGTGATCTGTTTTGACATTTTTTTTAATTTCTACAAATATAAGCAAACTTATATACTATAAATGGGATTTTTTTATAGAGCAAAATTTTATTAGATAATGCTATTCAAAAAAATGAAAAATAATCGAAAAATCACCAAAAGTGGGTATTGTGGATGCTGTTTTTATTACTGATGTTTGTACTTTAAAATTTAAATATTTTTTGATGATTAGACGGGAACTAATGACTCAAAGCAAATGGATGCTCCTTGCGCTATCTATCTCATTTGTTCTTGTATTGTTTTTTGAAGGTACTGTCACTAGTGGCGGTATTATTTTAAAAGCGCAAAATACGTTCTTAGGATTAAATTTGTTTTTGGAAATTTTAATTTTCTTTACCTTTAGTACCTTTGTGGTATTTGGTACTAAAGGTTTTTTTGAGTTGTACTCTCAAAAAGTATCAAATTACATTGTCCTCATCTCGGGGATGATATTGATATTTGTGATTTGTATATTATGTTATCAAATTATAGTACAGGAATAAGTCATTTTCCGTTAATCATTAAAAAAAGCATTCTAATTTTAGAATGCTTTTTTTTTAGGAATTCAGTGATTTTATTTAAAAATCAGATTCTGACAAATGTTTGATAAGTATATGCAAATTGGTGCTTATCATCAATTGGATTAAACTCTGTTTGGATTTCTTTCCACTCATTAAGATTGATTTCAGGAAAGAAAGCGTCGGCATCAAAACTGTGATGAACTTTTGTAATTTCTAGTTGATCAGCAAATGGAAGGCCTAAATTATAAATTTCTCCTCCACCGATTATAAATGAAGTATCATTTTCTGGGCAAACGGCAAGAGCTTTTTCAATACTATCTACAACAATACAGCCTTCGGGTTTGTAATTTTTTTGTCTGGTTATTACAACATGCGTTCTGTTGGGAAGAGGTTTAGGAAAACTTTCAAATGTCTTTCTGCCCATGATTATATGATGACCTGTCGTTAAGGATTTGAATCTTTTGAAGTCATTGGGTAAATGCCAAACTAATTCATTGTTTTTTCCTAAAGCATTGTTTTCTGCAACAGCAGCAATCATAATAATCATAATGTTTGTATTTATTTGGAATTATTTTCCTCGATTTTGGATTGTAATTGAGCAATTTTTTTTTGTTGTAAAGATACTAATCGGTCAATTTGTTCTCTTTCCCAATATTTATTCATAAACCGATCGGTTATGAAAACCTTTATAAAATGCAATACAAAAATAAATAGCCAAATAATAATAAACCAAATACACCAATTTAACGCTATTGCTGTTTCAAAAAAATATACACTTGTAAACAAAAAAATACTACCTAAAGTAAAGAAAACGAAATGGTAGTACAATCTTTTCTTTTGCCGTATGCGGTTTCTGGCATATTCATATTGTTCATGTACTTCTTTTTCCATAATATAGAATTTTGCTTATAAAGATAAAATTTTATTTTTAAAGTAAACTATTTTGAATATTGAATATTTAGTCGGAAATCGTTTTCACAAATCGAAAAAAATATAAAAACGTTTAAATTTTTTTTAATGATAAAAAAGGTATATATTTTTTGCTAATGTATTAAAAATGAGATAGTTTGTCAATATTTCGAATTATTTTATTTACTTTGCTATATCATTATAAATAAAAGAGTTATGTCAATAAAAAAACAATTTATAAAAACAAAACCGATTTGTAAAGTAACTTTTTCTATAGAGGCAAAAGATGCAGATCAAGTATCTGTAATAGGAGATTTTAATGATTGGAAAATAGAAGATGGTGCCTTGATTAAATTGAAAAATGGTACTTTCAAGGGGACTTTTGAGGTGGATAAAGATGCAACTTACGAATTTAAATATGTTGTGGACGGTACTTATGTTAATGAACCAGAGGCTGATTCCTTTAAATGGAATGATTTTGCAGGCGCTGAGAACAGCTTATTAATAGTATAGTTAAACAAAAAATCCGCTTCAATGCGGATTTTTTTATACAGCTACATTTCCTTTAATAAGGGCGTGCGGCTCATAACCTTCTAATGTGAAATCGTCGAAATCAAAATCGAAGATATTTTTTATGTTGGGATTCAAAATCATTTTTGGTAATGGTTTTGGTTCGCGGGTAAGCTGTAGTTCCAATTGTTCAAAATGATTATTGTAAATATGTGCATCTCCAAAAGTATGGATAAATTCACCTACGTCAAGATCGCAAACTTGGGCAATCATCATTGTAAGTAAGGCATAAGATGCAATATTAAAAGGTACACCTAGAAAAATATCTGCACTGCGTTGATATAGTTGGCATGAAAGTTTTCCTTTTGTTTCTCCCTTTTCAGTATCTGGTGTAGCTACATAAAATTGAAAAAAAGCATGACAAGGTGGTAATGCAGCTTTGTTATTGGCTACATTTTCTTCAAATGATTTAGTTGTGTCTGGTAATACAGATGGATTCCATGCCGAAACAAGCATTCTACGGCTATTTGGGTTTGTTTTTAATTCGGTAATAAGCTCCGAGATTTGGTCAATTTCTTCACTATTCCAATTACGCCATTGGTGTCCGTAAACAGGACCTAAATCGCCGTTGCTATCTGCCCAGGCATCCCAAATTTTCACTCCATTTTCCTGAAGATATTTGATATTGGTATCCCCTTTTAGAAACCAAAGCAATTCGTAAATAATGGATTTAAGGTGTAATTTTTTGGTAGTTACCATCGGAAAACCTTCGCTTAAATCAAATCTCATTTGATAGCCAAATACACTTTTTGTTCCAGTTCCAGTTCTGTCTCCTTTTTGACAACCGTTAGTCATAACATGTTGTACTAAGTCTAGATATTGCTTCATTTTTTGTGGGCTTTATGGCTTATCTATAGACGTTAAGTTCTATTGCATAACGTCTTAAGATTCTCTTTTTGAAATTTCGTCACGAATTTTAGCTGCTTTTTCATAATCTTCATGTTCAACAGCTTGACTTAATAGTTCGTTTAATTCCTGTAAACTATGATTTGAATATGTATTTCCGGATTCATTACTTTCTGTAGAGCCAAATGTCTCTGGATTAGAAAGAATGTCCTCCATCTCATTAGAAGCTTCACTTTCTAGCGGATTGGCTTTGAGGTAAATTCCAGCTTTATCTAATATGTTTTTATAAGTAAAAATAGGCGCATTAAATCGAATAGCCAAGGCAATTGCATCTGATGTTCGGGCATCAATTATTTCTTCGATTTTATCTCTTTCGCAAATGATACTTGAGTAAAAAACGCCATCTACTAATTTGTGAATAATTACCTGTTTTACAATTATATCAAAACGTTCTGCAAAATTCTTAAACAAGTCATGTGTCAAAGGGCGAGGAGGCTTAATTTCTTTTTCTAAAGCTATAGCTATAGACTGAGCTTCAAAAGCCCCAATAACGATCGGTAGCTTTCTTTCTCCTTCAACCTCATTTAAAATTAACGCATAAGCGCCATTTTGAGTCTGACTGTATGAAATTCCTTTTATTGATAGTTTGACTAAGCTCATGTTGGTATGGCAAGTACGGAAGTACTTTATATTAATTGTATCTTATCCTTGTTTTAAATAAAGTGCAATTTTAATCAAAATTTATCGAACAAAAAAGCTACCTAAAGCAAAGATACAATTATCTTATTTTTAGGTAGCTTATTTCTAAGAAATTAAATTTTTAGGAATGCTGTTCTTTGAAAGCTTTTAGTTTGGTTATTAATTGAGGTACAATTTCGAATGCATCTCCAACTACTCCATAATCAGCTACTTTAAAGAAAGGAGCTTCAGGATCACTATTGATAACTACCTTTACTTTAGAAGAATTAATTCCGGCAATATGCTGTATCGCTCCAGAGATTCCGACAGCGATGTATAAATTTGTTGAAACAGGTTTTCCTGTTTGTCCTACGTGTTCACCATGTGGTCTCCATCCCAAATCTGATACTGGTTTTGAACATGCAGTTGCAGCTCCAAGAACGCTGGCTAATTCTTCAATCATTCCCCAGTTTTCAGGTCCTTTAAGGCCTCTTCCTCCAGAAACTACAATATCAGCGTCGGCAATTGAAACTTTTCCGGAAACTTTTTCAACAGATGCTACTTTTACACCAAAGTCACCATCTCCAATTGTTGGGTTGAAATCTTCTTCTGTTAATGATGATGGATTTTCAAAAATTCCATATGAGTTTTTACCGATTGATAAAACTTTTACATCGGTATTGATTTCAGTAATGTTGAAAGCTTTATTAGAAAAAGCATTTCTTTTTACCTGAAAAGGCGAAGTACTTACTGGTAAACCAACAACATTTGATGCATAACCAGCTTGTAATGCAACGGCAACTTGTGAAGCAATGTAAATACTATCTGTTGTAGATGATAATAAAACAACTTTGGTAGCTTCTTTTTGAGCAGCTTGTTTAATGACATCAGCATATGCTTTGGCATTAAAGCCAGCTAATTTGTCATTGTTAACTTTCAAGACTTTATCAACTCCGTATTTTGACAATTCAGAAACGTCGCCAGCATTTATGGTTAATGCAGTTACAGTTGTTCCTAAAGATTCGGCTATTTTTTTTGCATAAGAAGCTAATTCGAATGCTACTTTTTTAAATTTTCCTTCTGCAGATTCTGCGTATATTAATATTGACATGATTTTTTATTTTAAATGTTGAATTATAAATTTTAAATGTGTTTGAGAATATCAATTCATAACTTAAAATTCATAATTTAGAATTATATTACCTTCGCTTCGTTGTGTAACAAATTAATTAACTCATCCAAATTATCTGCAGAAACTAATTTCACTGCTGATTTTGGTGCTGGTTTTTCGAATTTTACAGCTTTGGTATAAACAGGAGCATCAACAGGTTCTAAAATTGTCAAGGCTTTTGTTCTGGCAGTCATAATACCTCTCATGTTTGGAATACGCAGATCTTTTTCTTCTACCAAACCTTTTTGAGCTCCAATAATTAACGGTAAAGTAGTTGTAACAGTTTCTTTTCCACCATCTATTTCGCGAACCGCAGTTACATTAGAACCATCAACTGTGATTGCTGTACAGGAATTTAAAAAGTTATATCCTAATATTCCTGCAATCATTCCAGGAACCATTCCGCCATTATAATCTAAAGATTCTTTTCCGGCAATTACAATGTCGTATCCGCCATTTTTAATTACTTCTGCTAACTGTTTGGCTACAAAAAAACCGTCAGTTGGATTTGCGTTCACACGAATTGCTTCATTAGCGCCAATTGCCAATGCTTTTCTTAATGTAGGTTCCGTATCAGGACCGCCAACATTCACGATAGTAACTGTTGCCCCTTGTTGTTCCTGGAACCAAATTGCACGTGTTAGACCATACTCATCATTTGGATTAATTACATATTGAACTCCATTTGTATCAAATTCAGAGTCTCCGTTGGCGAAGTTGATTTTTGAAGTAGTATCAGGGACATGACTGATGCAAACTAATATTTTCATAATTATATATATTAAATTCTTTTTTGTATTCTGACAAATTTAAAATAATAAATTGAATAATTTACTATGCATGCATAATATTTTTAGTCACTATTACGATTTCGTAAATTATGATGTGATAAAATAAGATTTATTTAATATTCTTTCATTGTTATGTTTAAAATATTGTGAATAATATTGCTTGTGATGCGGTCTCGTCTCAATAACAATAGTTTTTTTAGAATTAAAATAAAAGAACTATTTTTTAATTTTTGAAACTGTCGATTTTTGATAACTATTTATTTCGAATGAAATCAGCTTATTAGCTTGACTAGTCGTTACAGCTTTTAAATGTTGGCGAAAGCAAATGAAAAAGTATAGCAACTAATCCGAAACATCTCTTAAAATAAACAATACTATAAAAGCTTGTTATTTTAAAGAAATTTATGCTTTAAGTAATTTAAAATAATTATTTTTGCGGTTCAAAAATTACACACAGACTATATAAATATGAGAACGATACAATTTAGAGAGGCTATTTGTGAGGCGATGAGTGAAGAAATGCGTCGCGATGAATCCATATACTTGATGGGTGAAGAGGTAGCTGAATACAATGGTGCATACAAAGCATCTAAAGGAATGCTTGCAGAATTTGGCGAAAAAAGAGTGATCGATACACCAATTGCTGAGCTTGGTTTTACTGGAATTGCAGTAGGATCGGCAATGAATGGTTGTCGTCCGATAGTGGAGTATATGACTTTCAACTTTTGTTTAGTTGGTATAGATCAAATTATAAATAACGCTGCCAAAATGCGCCAAATGACAGGTGGACAATTTAATGTGCCTATCGTTTTCCGTGGACCAACTGCTTCGGCTGGTCAGTTGGGAGCAACTCACTCTCAAGCTATTGAGAATTGGTTTGCCAATACTCCTGGTTTGAAAGTTATTGTTCCATCAAATGTTTATGATGCTAAAGGTTTATTAAAATCGGCTATTCGTGATAATGATCCAGTTATTTTCATGGAATCTGAGCAAATGTATGGAGATAAAGGTGAAGTGCCAGATGGTGAATATACTATTCCGATTGGTGTTGCAGATATCAAAAGAGAAGGAACTGATGTAACTATCGTTTCTTTTGGGAAAATTATAAAAGAAGCTTATATAGCTGCTGATCAATTAGCAAAAGAAGGTATTTCATGTGAAATTATCGATTTGAGAACGGTTCGTCCAATGGATAAAGATGCGATTTTAACTTCTGTTAAAAAAACTAACCGATTAGTAATTCTTGAAGAAGCTTGGCCTTTTGCAAGTGTGTCTTCAGAGATTGCTTACCTTGTTCAGGAGCAAGCTTTTGATTTCCTTGACGCGCCAATCCAACGTATTACAACAGCAGATACTCCAGCACCTTATTCTCCAGTGCTATTAAAAGAGTGGTTGCCAAACGCAACTGATGTTGTAAAAGCTGTTAAAAAAGTATTATACAAATAATTGAATATCACTATTTAAAAAGCTTCATCAATTGTAATTTTGATGAAGCTTTTTTTTATATATTATGAAAAAAAACCTAGCCGTTATCGTATTAATTTTTATTGCATTTAGCAATTCCATTCTTGCTCAGACAAAAGTGAGTGGTATTGTTGTGGATAAATTAAAACAACCTGTTCCTTTTGCCAATGTTGTTTTTAAAAACTCTAGTACAGGTGCAGTAACAAACGAAGACGGTAGATTTTATTTGGAATCACCAAACACATATACAACATTATTGGTTACTTCAGTTGGTTTTGCTGACAAAGAAATTACCCTTACCAAATCCATTAATTATAATTTTACCATTGAATTAAGTGAACAACAAGCTTTAAAAGAAGTAGTGGTTTATACCGGAAAAACTTCGAAAAAGAACAATCCAGCACTTGATATTTTACGAAAAATTTGGGAGAAAAAACGTAAAAATGGTTTGTATCAATTTGATCAATACCAAATGGAGAAATATGAGAAAGTTGAGTTTGATATCAATTCTATCGATAGTGCTTATAAAAAACAAAAGATTTTTAAGGGCATGGAGTTCATATTTGATCATGTTGATACTTCATCGGTAACGGGGAAAACTTATTTGCCAATTTTCATCAATGAAGCTTTGATAGATGTTTATGGGGATAATAAAATACCTAAAGTAAAAGAAATTACAAAAGCCAATAAGACTTCTGGATTTGATGGAAATCAACAGATTTTATCTTTCATCAAAGATTTGTATTCCGATTATAATATATACAATAATTACATTGCTTTATTTGATAAAAGCTTCACGAGCCCGCTTTCCAGAACAGGGATTGACGTCTATAATTATGTATTAAAAGACAGCGCATTTATCGATAAAAAGTGGTGTTATAATATTGTTTTTTATCCAAGACGAAAAAATGAGCTGACTTTCAAAGGTGATTTTTGGGTGAATGATACCACGTTTGCCATCAAAAAAATTAATATGGCAGTTACCAAAAGTGCTAATGTAAACTGGGTAAAAGATATTTATGTAGAACAAGAATTTGATGTTTTGAGCGATTCTATTTTTCTTTTGACCAAGGATTACCTAATGTCTGATTTTGCTTTAAATAAAAAAGAAAAATCTAAGGGAGTTTATGGAAAGCGAACAACTTATTATCAAAACCATAAATTCAATATTAAGAAACCTGAAAAATTTTATAAGGAAGAAGTTAATTTTGTAGACAACGACGTTTATAAAAAAGATGATGATTACTGGGAAGAACATCGATTTGAGAAGTTAACGAAAGATGAAGAAGGAGTTTATAAAATGCTTGACACTCTGAAAAACGTGCAGGCGTTTAAGCAGCTCACCAATTTGGTAACTGTATTAGCCAGTGGTTACATTAATTATAAAAATTTTGATTTTGGCCCTATTTTTTCCACTTTTGGATATAATGAGGTCGAAGGTTTTAAAACCCGCTTAGGAGCGCGAACGTATTTTGGTCCAAATGATCCTTGGCGTGTACAGGCATTTGTTGCTTACGGTGCACGAGACAATAAATTCAAATATGGTTTTGCCGGAAAATGGATGATTGACAAGAAAAATCGAATTATTATTTCAGGAGGAAACAGACGTGATATCGAACAATTAGGAGCGCAATTGACTACAACCAATGATATTTTAGCTCGAAATTATGGTTCATCGGCTTTCTTCACCACTGGATCAAATGGAAAATTAACCAATATCGGTCTGACCAATGCGTATATCGCCATTGAGCCAGTAAAGAATCTGACTTTCCAGACGGGCGTATCGTATAAGACACTAGAATCGGCCTCACCTGTTTTTAGTTTAGATTATTATACAACTTTGCCAACTTTGGAAAACCCTGCAGGAGTTATAAAAAGTAAAACTACTCAATCAGAGTTTAATATTCAGGCAGAGTATACTCCAAATCGAAGAACTATAGCTTACGGAGTAGAAAGAAGTATTGCCAATAGTCCTTATACCACATTTTTTGTCAATTACAGTCAAGGGTATAAAGGGATTTTCAACAGTGATTTTAATTATAAAAAACTTGAGATTTATTACAAACAGCCTATCATAATTGGGCCATTGGGTCGTACTAATTTGATTTTGGAGCTTGGTAAAACCTTCGGTACAGTTCCGCTTGGTTTGTTGAGCATAGTTCCAGGGAACCAAACTTTTTTCACTGTCGAAAATACGTTCAGTAATCTTAATTATTACGAATTTGTTACCGATACATACGCCACTATGCAATGGTATCATGATTTCAATGGGCGATTATTCTCGAGAATTCCTTTTATGCGGAAGCTTAATTGGAGAGAAATTATAGGCGTAAAAGGTGCATACGGAACCATTAGCGACGCCAATAAAGCAATAAACGCCTCCGGTTTAACTTATGTAGCTCCAGAAAATATATACTGGGAATATAATGCGGGAATTGGAAATATATTCAAGGTTTTCCGTTTAGATTTCTCTTGGAGAGGTGGTTATCTTGATGTTCCAAATGTAAACAGATTTGCAGTCAAAGGATCGTTTGGGTTTTATTTTTAGGAGCTATTTCCAGCTTCCATTGCAATTTTTTAGTCAAAATACTTTATTTTTAATTGACCAAAAGGAGCTTCCGTTGGTCGCTCTTTTGGTCAAAAAAATAATAGTATTTTATCCTGCAAAATTTTCATTACATCTGGGCTAGGGCATTCAGGCAATAATTAAAATTTGTTCTAAAAATTAAGCTATGCAAGAAGCAATTGATCATCTTTTTCAAAAAGACGCTATATTCAAAGAAATTATAGCAACTTACGGATTGCCTACAATTCCAAGAAGACCTCAGGGTTTCGAAACATTAGTGTTACTAATTTTGGAACAACAAGTTTCTATAGATTCTGCGAAAGCTACTTTTTTAAAAATAAAAGCTGCACATCCTGCTTTTCAACCGGAAATCCTTCTCAATATTTCTGATGAACAATATAGAGCTCTTGGCGTAAGCCGACAAAAAACTGCCTATATAAAAGCTTTGTCTTCAGCTATTTTGAATAAGGAAATCGATTTGGAAAGTTTACCTCATAAATCCGCAAAACAAGTACGCGAAGAACTCATTAAAATAAAGGGAATTGGAAACTGGACAATAGATATTTATTTGATGTTTTGCCTGCAAGAACCAGATCTATTACCATTAGGAGACATTGCAGTGATTAATACGATAAAAGAGTTGCTTGATATTCATGACAAAACAATCATGGAATCTTACACTATTACTTGGAGTCCTTATCGTTCATATGCTACTTTTTTACTTTGGCATTATTATCTGAAAAAACGCAAAAGAATAATAGAATATTGAAAAACGCAATCGTTATAGCTATATTTTTTAATTTTTATTGTATAAAAGTATTCTTTCATTACATTTGTAACAGTTAAATAATCTAAGAAAACTTTAAAAATAATGGCAGCAGATAAGATAAAAACTTTTGATGTTCTGATTGAAATTCCAAGAGGAAGTAGAAACAAATACGAGTATGATTTTGAGATAAATAGAATGCGTTTTGATAGAATGTTATTTTCTTCAATGATGTATCCTGCAGATTACGGATTTTTCCCTGAAACTTTAGCATTAGATGGTGACCCATTAGATGTTTTGGTTTTAATTAATGAGCCAACTTTTCCAGGTTGTGTAATGGAAGTTAAACCTATTGGAGTTTTCCATATGGCCGACGATAAAGGTTCAGATGATAAAATAATCTGCGTACCAGTTTCGGATCCGATTTGGAATTCATTAGAAACATTATCTGATGTTAATACTCACTTATTGAAAGAGATTGAGCATTTTTTCCAAGTATATAAAGATCTTGAAAACAAAAAAGTTGACGTTGAAGGTTGGGGAGATGTTGATGAGGCATTTTCAATTATAGAAGAGTGTACAAAACGCTTTAATGATATTCCAAACAAACCAGAAGGATTGTTTAGTGTTAAATTATAAAAACATATAACACCTTTAAATTTTATATTAAATAATTTTTACCTTAAAAAATTATGAAAAAGGCAACATTCTGTAAAGAGTGTTGCTTTTTTTTTTAAATTGCTGCCTTTATAGATTATACGAACCAACCAAAAAACGAATTTATGAATTCAATTATGATTTATGTGCCAATAATCATGGCACTAATAGGGCTAATTTACATGGCTGTCAAAAGATCTTGGGTTTTAAAACAGGATTCCGGCGATGGAAAAATGAAGGAGATTTCAGATTATATTTACGAAGGCGCTCTAGCTTTTTTAAAAGCTGAATACAGGTTATTGGCCGTCTTTGTTTTAATAGCGAGTATTGTATTGGCAGGCATAACTTTTATACCAGGAGTTAAAACAAATATATTAATAGTAGTTGCTTTTGTTTTCGGAGCATTTTTTTCTGCTTTGGCTGGAAATATGGGGATGAAAATTGCAACCAAAACCAATGTACGAACCACACAGGCCGCTCGTACAAGTTTGCCAGAAGCCTTAAAAGTCTCTTTTGGCGGAGGGACAGTAATGGGACTTGGCGTAGCTGGTTTAGCTGTTTTGGGTTTAACAGGCTTTTTTATAATATTTTTTAATCTGTTTTCTGGCGGTGTTTGGAAAGATACCGAAACTATGACAGTCGTTCTTGAAACACTAGCAGGATTCTCTCTTGGAGCCGAGTCAATTGCTTTATTTGCTCGTGTTGGCGGAGGAATTTACACAAAAGCAGCCGATGTTGGTGCCGATTTAGTAGGTAAAGTTGAAGCCGGTATTCCCGAGGATGATCCTCGTAATCCTGCCACAATTGCGGATAACGTAGGTGACAATGTAGGTGACGTTGCAGGTATGGGAGCTGATTTATTTGGTTCGTACGTTGCTACGGTTTTAGCCGCAATGGTGCTTGGAAATTATGTGATAAAAGATATGGGTGGGAACATTCAAGACGCTTTTGGCGGAATAGGTCCTATTTTATTACCAATGGCGATTGCCGGTTTCGGAATTTTGTTTTCTATTATTGGAACGATGCTTGTAAAAATCACAGATGAGAATGCCAAAGAAGCTCAAGTTCAAAAAGCATTGAATATAGGTAACTGGGTTTCTATTGTTTTAACAGCAATCGCTTGTTATTTCTTAGTGCAATATATGCTTCCTGAAACAATGAATATGACTTTCTTTGGTGAAGGTTCCAAAGAAATTTCCTCGATGCACGTATTTTATGCAACACTTATTGGTTTAGTAGTTGGTGGAGCTATTTCATCAGTAACTGAATATTATACAGGTTTAGGGACAAAACCAGTAATGGCCATTGTTCAAAAATCGAGTACAGGTTCAGCAACAAATGTAATTGCTGGATTAGCAACGGGAATGATTTCTACTTTTCCAACAGTTTTGTTGTTTGCATCAGCCATTTGGGCTTCTTATGCTTTAGCAGGATTTTATGGTGTAGCATTAGCTGCTTCGGCAATGATGGCGACTACAGCAATGCAATTAGCTATTGATGCTTTTGGACCTATCTCTGATAACGCAGGTGGAATTGCAGAAATGAGCGAATTACCGAAAGAAGTTCGTACTAGAACAGATATTTTAGATTCAGTAGGAAATACTACAGCTGCAACTGGAAAAGGTTTTGCCATTGCTTCGGCAGCTTTAACTTCGTTGGCTTTATTTGCGGCCTATGTAACTTTTACAGGTATTGATGGGATTAATATTTTCAAAGCTCCAGTATTAGCAATGTTATTTGTGGGTGGAATGATACCGGTAGTTTTCTCGGCTTTAGCAATGAATTCAGTAGGAAAAGCAGCAATGGATATGGTGTACGAAGTGCGTCGCCAATTCAAAGAAATTCCTGGAATTATGGAAGGTGCCGGAAAACCAGAATATGCAAAATGTGTTGATATTTCTACCAAAGCTGCTCTACGTGAAATGATGTTACCAGGCGTTTTGACAATCGGTTTTCCAATTCTGATCGTTCTTCTAGGAAAATTAGTTTACAGTGACAATAATCAATTAATTGCTGAAATGTTAGGTGGTTATATGGCTGGAGTTACTGTTTCTGGGGTACTTTGGGCTGTATTTCAAAACAATGCCGGAGGTGCTTGGGATAATGCTAAAAAATCATTTGAAGCTGGTGTTATGATTAATGGGGAGATGACCTATAAAGGTTCCGAAGCTCATAAAGCGGCGGTTACCGGAGACACTGTTGGAGATCCATTCAAAGATACTTCTGGACCATCCATGAATATCTTGATAAAATTAACCTGTTTGATAGGATTGGTTATGGCTCCGATTTTAGGAAATGGAAGTAGTACTATGGGTGCTGATAATTGTTGTGCTAAGAAAGAGATCAAGATGGAAAAATGCATTGTTCACAAAGGGGACATGATGATGGGAAAATGTGATATGTCTAAATGCGCTAAAATGACCAAAGAGGAATGTGCAAAAATGTGTGATAGCTTGAAATGTTCTCCTGAAGAAAAAGAAATGTGTTTGTCTCATTATGATAAAGACGGAAAATTTATTGCTCCAGAGGGTGATAAAAAAGAAATGTCGATGACTCGTGAAATTAGAATTGAAAAGACAAATATTAATGGCAAAATAACAGCCACGGTTACTACAACAGTTGAAGGAATGAAAGTTGTTAAAAAATTTGAAGGAACAGACGCTGAGGTTGACGCTCAAATTGAAGCTTTAAAATAATAAGTATTGAATAAATTAAAAATGCCTCGAAAATCTCGAGGCATTTTTGTTTTTATATTGAATAAGATGATTAAAACAACCCGTTTAATTCAGCATCGATTCTATTGATGATATTTCCTAAATCTTCTGGATTGTCAACAAAATTAATATTATCAACATCGATAATCATAATTTTGCCTTTTTTGTAAGTTTGAATCCAGGCTTCATAACGCTCGTTAAGTCGGCTCAAATAGTCAATAGAAATAGTATTCTCATATTCGCGACCACGTTTGTGAATTTGTCCTACCAAGTTTGGAATTGTACTTCTTAGGTATATTAATAAATCAGGTGCTGCCACATGTGATTCCATTAATTCAAAAAGAGAAGAATAGTTTTCAAAATCGCGGCTGGTCATCAAGCCCATAGCGTAGAGATTTGGAGCAAAAATGTGAGCGTCCTCATAAATGGTTCTGTCTTGGATAATCTTTTTGCCACTTTCACGAATTTGCATAATCTGACGAAAACGACTATTCAAGAAATAGATTTGTAAATTAAACGACCAACGTTCCATTTGATGGTAGAAATCATCAAGATATGGATTGTCTACTACTTCTTCAAAATGAGGTTCCCATTTGAAATGTTTGGCTAACAAACGGGTTAATGTTGTTTTTCCTGAACCTATGTTTCCAGCTATTGCTATGTGCATTACGATATTGGGATTTTAAAATTCATATTTTCTAAGTTTGTAAAAATAGATAAAATTTAATGTTATTGAAAAGGTTTTATATGTTGATTTCGAAATATTAACTTTTGAAATCAAACAATATTAAAAATTTAAATGAAAGAACACTTTAAGTAACAAGATGTCTTATGTTTACCTTTTTTAGAATAAAAAATTGAAAGTTTTATCTTTTCTAATGTATTAAAAATTTAACTTTTGAAGAAGATCACACTTCATTTTTGGTCAAAAAAAAACCATTCAATAATTTGAATGGTTTCTTGTATCGAATAATTTGAATTTTTTTACAATCCAAAAGCAGCTTTTACTTGATCTACGAAATCTAATTTTTCCCAAGTAAATAAATCTACAGTAACGGTTTTTGTTAATCCACCAGGAGCAGAGAACGTTTTGGTTACAGTTTCAGGAGTACGTCCCATGTGTCCGTAAGCGGCAGTTTCACTATAAATTGGGTTTCTTAATTTCAAACGTTGTTCGATGAAATAAGGTCTCATATCAAAAATTGCTTCTACTTTTTTAGCGATTTCACCATCAGTCAAATTCACTTTTGATGTACCGTAAGTTTCAATGAAAATACCCATTGGTTTAGCTACTCCAATAGCATACGATACTTGTACTAAAATTTCATCAGCAACACCAGCAGCAACAAGATTTTTAGCAATATGACGAGTTGCATAAGCAGCACTTCTGTCAACTTTACTTGGATCTTTTCCAGAGAAAGCACCACCACCGTGAGCTCCTTTTCCACCATAAGTATCAACGATGATTTTTCGTCCTGTTAATCCAGTATCTCCGTGTGGTCCTCCAATTACAAATTTTCCTGTTGGATTGATGTGATATTGAATTTTATCATTGAATAAATGAGCGTGCTCAGGATTTTTTGCAATGATTCGTGGAATCAATATTTCAACAATATCTTTTTTGATTTTTGCAAGCATTGCAGTTTCTTCGTCAAAATCGTCATGTTGTGTAGAAATTACAATAGCATCAATACGTGTTGGTTTGTTATCATCACTATATTCTAAAGTAACTTGAGATTTTGCATCTGGACGTAAATAAGTGATCTCTTTATTTTCGCGTCTTAAAATGGCTAATTCTTGCAATAAACTATGAGATAAATCAAGTGCCAAAGGCATATAATTTGCAGTTTCATTTGTAGCATAGCCAAACATCATTCCTTGATCTCCTGCTCCTTGCTCTTCTTTGCTGGCTCTGTCAACACCTTGATTAATGTCTGCAGATTGTTCGTGAATGGCTGAAAGGATACCACAAGAGTTCGCTTCAAACATATATTCACTTTTCGTATAACCAATTTTACGAATTACTTCACGCGCAATTTGTTGTACGTCTAAGTAAGTATTAGACTTTACTTCACCTGCCAAAATCACTTGACCAGTAGTTACCAATGTCTCACAAGCTACTTTTGAGTCAGCATCAAATGCCAAAAAGTTATCAATTAATGCATCCGAAATTTGATCTGCAACTTTGTCTGGGTGTCCCTCACTTACAGATTCTGACGTAAATAAATAAGCCATAATTATTATAAATTTTAAAAATTAATCGAGAAAAGATAATTGCAGGGAATACTAAAGGAGAGTTTCTGCTTTAGCATTTTTTTCTACTGAAAATTTTTCAGCATCCATAATGAATTCGTTTCATTATGAAGAGGTTGCAATCAGTTCAAATTTTTCCTCTTGTTTTCGGGTGCAAATGTATGAAACCATTTTGAATTGCAAATTATTCTTTTGGTTTTTTTAAATTAATTAAGAGAATTTTAATAAAGTATATTAATTCTATAGAGTTTGTAAAAATAAAACGATATTTCCTTGGCTGTTAAAAAAATAGTTCTCAAATTTGTCCTATAAAAATAAAATAGAATATGAGATTAATCATAAAAAATACTTTTGATGTCGAAACGGAATTATCGCAGAGATATTGCTATAGATTAATTTAAAAATAAAATAAAAACTCTGCCTCTGGTAGGTTTTTTTTTGCTCAAAAAACAACGTAGAATATTTAAACAAACTTAATAATAAACCAATTTAATAAGATGAAAAATAAATTTTTAATACTTTTCGGCTTAGCAACATTTTCCGGATTGTACGCACAAAATAAAACAGAAAATGACACGTTGAAAACTAATGTTTTATCAGAAGTGTCGATTCTTGGTTCAAGAAATAAAAACAGAGTAAAAACAGATGTGCCTGTTCCTATTGATATTTTGAATGTTACTGAAATAACAAAAGGAGCGCCACAAACCAGTGTGACTCAAATACTAAATTACGTTGCTCCTTCATTTACCAGTAACCCAACATCTACCGCTGACGGGACGGATCACGTGGATCCTGCACAATTAAGAGGTTTGGGACCAGATCAGGTTTTGATTTTAGTTAATGGAAAACGCAGACACACCAGTGCGCTAGTAAATATAAATGGATCACCGGGAAGAGGTTCTGTTGGAACAGATTTAAATGCAATTCCGTCATACGCGATTGAGCGAATCGAAGTTTTACGTGATGGCGCTGCAGCACAATATGGCTCTGATGCTATTGCTGGAGTAATCAATATTGTTCTAAAAAAGGATGCAAAATATGTTTCTGGAGATATTCAGTATGGAGGAAATTTGTCTTCGGGATCCAATAATTTTGAAGGCGGAATCGATGGACAAACTTTGCAATTAGATTTAAACTACGGAACATCATTAGGAAAAGCTGGAAGTTATCTAAATTTTACGGGAAGTGGTGTTACAAGACAAGCCACAAGTCGAGCTGGAATTAGGAGTAATGCTATTTTTAATGCTTATAATGCTGTTGAAAACAGAGCTGCGCAAAATGGAGTTGAGGTGAATTCTTTATTTTCTAATATTAATTCTACTCCAAATTCAGCCCAGATTATTAGTACTTTGAAACAATATGCGCCGCAAGTTAATTATTTCACAGCAGCGCAACAAACTGCGATTGCGGGTGCAACAACGATTGCTCAAATGCAAACGGCATTGAATTTTGATGTTACAAATAACGAAATTAAATATAGAGGTCAGGAAAGAAGTGATTATAATATGAGTGTTGGTCAGTCAGAATTGGCTTCGGGACAGTTGTATTTTAATGCTAAATATCCTTTGAGTGATATAACTTCTTTGTATTCTTTTGGAGGAGTATCGTATAGAAACGGAAAGTCATATGCTTTCAACAGACTTCCGAACGGTTCTGGAACTTTCACGCAAGTGTATGAAAATGGATTTTTACCAGAAATTGAATCAGATATATTAGATGCTTCCGCAGCTCTTGGAGTTACTACTCAATTATTTGGATTCGATACTGACTTTAGTTCAAATCTTGGAACGAACTCTTTCAAATATGGCGTAAACAATACGATAAACGCAACTTTGGGTGTGAATTCTCCATTTAGTTTTGATGCTGGTAAAGTTTCTTTTTTGCAGAGTACAACCAATTTAGATTTCACAAAAAAGTATGATGTTTTAGAGGGGCTGAATGTTGCTTTTGGTGGAGAATTCAGATATGAAAATTATCAGATTAAAGCTGGAGAAGAAGCTTCTTATGGATTATATGATGTAAATGGAGCTTTGGTTTCAGGAACATTGCCAACAACTTCACCTTTGATTGTTACTGACTTTTTTGGCAATAAACGTGGATCTGGAGCGCAAGGTTTCTCAGGTTTTCAGCCGTCAGATGCTAAAGAGAAAGACAGAAATAGCGTTGCAGCTTATGTCGATTTAGAATTAAATCCAACCCAAGATTGGCTTTTAAATGGAGCAGTTCGTTATGAGAATTATTCTGATTTTGGAAATACGGTGATTTTTAAATTGGCTTCTCTTTTAAAAATAAATGATTTTATCAATTGGAGAGTTTCTGGGCAAACTGGTTTTAGAGCGCCTTCATTGCAACAGAAATATTTTGAAGCAAGTTCTACACAATTCATTAATGGTTCACCGTATCAGGTTGGATATTTTACAAATGATTCGCAAGCGGCCAAAAGTATTGGTGTAGAAAACTTAGAACCAGAGAAATCCAAAAGTGTGAGTACAGGTTTTACGTTCAAAATTCCATCAGCAAATATTACCATTTCTACAGATGCGTATTTTACAAGAATAGATGACAGAATTGTTTTGACGGGTCAATATTCGAGACCATCAGATGCACAGATTGCTACAGCAACATCACCAGGACAAACACAAGCGTTAAAAAGTTTTCAGGAAGCATTTGATTTAAAAGGTGTTGAAAGAGCTTCGTTTTGGACCAATGGAATTAATACAGAAACAAAAGGTATAGATGTCGTGATTTCACACAGGTATGATGTAATTCAGGACTTCATAATTAGAAATGATTTTGCAATTAGTTATAACGAAACAAAAAGAGTCGGAGATTTAAATGTTCCTCAGTCTATTATTGATGCTGGAGGAGAACCATATAAATATTCTTTTTTTCCTGAATCGAGCAGAATTTATTTAGAAGAAGCAATTCCAAAATTGAAAGCCAATTTAACAACAACTTTCAATATCAAAAAACTTGATATTTATTTAAGAAATACTTTTTTCGGAAAAGTGACCGATCCAGGAGCAACAGATGTAGATTTAGATGGATTTTCATCTGTGTATGAGCATCCGGAATACAGTTCAAAAATCGTGACGGATCTTTCATTAGGATATCAAATAAACGAAAATTTTAGACTTACACTTGGCGTAAATAATATTGGCGATGTTTATCCAGACCAAAATAATCCTGCAACTCCTGCATTTACAAATACAACACCAACATTATCTCCAGCACCAAGTACTGATTTAAGTAATGCAAATCAGTTTCCTTATTCGAGAGCAGTTTCTCAGTTTGGATTAAATGGAAGATATGTTTTTTCACGTTTAAGCTTCAAATTTTAAATAAATTAGGAAAAATAGTTTTTGAATGTTAAAGCCTATTAAGTGCTGATTTTCAAAGGGTTTTCAAAGGATTTAAATTAATTTTTAATTTAAATCCTTTTTTTTAAATGTTAAATTATGCTTTTCTTTTTGGTGGATTGAAAAATATTACTACATTTACTCTATCAAATTAGTCGAGTTAAAAAAATCGAAGTTTTAAATTAAAAAAAAATACAGATGGAGACAATAGCAAAAAAAATGAAAAGATGTTGTATGATGCGAAGATGCACACCGATTTGCTGTTGCTAAAAGTGAAAGACGACTCTTATAATAGTTAATAGTTGAAACTTTAAACCCTTTTGGCAAATTAACCAAAAGGGTTTTTTATACAACACTTTTAAAATCACAGTCATGAAAATATTAGATAAAAATTCAGAAGCCCTTCAATCTTTACTAAAAATAGATCATCAAAGGATTATTAATTCGAGTGAATCTACAGAAATAGGAATAACTCCAATAAATGAGGATATGTATTTAACGGGACAAGAATCATTACTATTTCAGATGTATGATTTAGAAGAAGAAAATCTTTTCATTTAGAATTAAAATAATAATTAAACATAAGTATTTAATAAATTAAAACATTAGAAATCATGAGCACACAACAATTTGCAACCAATGCATTACACGCAGGGCACGACGTAAATAAAAACGGTGGAACTAGAGCAGTGCCAATTTATCAAACTACTTCTTATGTGTTTAATGATTCAGAACAAGCGGCCAATTTATTTGGTTTAGCCGAAGAGGGATATATTTATACACGATTAAATAATCCGACAAATGATATTTTAGAAAAACGATTGGCTATCCTTGAAGGGGGCATCGGTGCTGTAGTTACAGCTTCGGGAGCATCGGCAATTTCTACAACTTTGTTAGTACTTTTAAAAGCTGGAGATCATATTGTAGCTTCAAGCAGTTTATACGGCGGAACTTATAATTTATTAAAAGTAACGCTACCAAGATTAGGAATCACAACTACATTCGTAGATCCTACAGACCCAGAAAATTTTACACGCGCTGCTCAACAAAATACAAGAGCCTTTTTTGTAGAAAGTTTAGGAAATCCAAAATTGGATGTATTGAATTTAAAAGCAATTTCGCAAGAAGCTAAAGCTTTCAAAATTCCTTTTATTGTTGATAATACAGTTGCTTCTCCTTATTTATTAAACCCAATTGAGTACGGAGCGGATATCGTTATTCATTCTTTGACCAAATATATTTCAGGAAATGGAACCTCGCTAGGAGGTGTAATCATCGATGCTGGAAATTTTGATTGGGCAAATGGAAAATTCCCTGAATTTACAGAACCTTCCGTAGGGTATCACGGTTTGGTATATCATGAAGCACTAGGAAATGCTGCTTTTATTGCCAAAGCACGTATCGAAGGATTGCGTGATCATGGAGCGGCTTTAAGTCCTTTCAATGCTTTCCAGATTCTACAAGGATTGGAAACTTTGGAAGTGCGAATCAAAAGACATAGCGAAAATGCTTTGGCTTTGGCACAATGGCTGGAGCTTCAGGACGAAGTGGCCTGGGTGAACTATCCAGGTTTGAAATCAAGTAAGTATTATGTTTTAGTGCAAAAATATTTGCCAAAAGGACAAAGTGGTGTAGTAACATTTGGTCTAAAAGCAGGTTATGAAGCAGCTAAAAAAGTAGCTGATAACACAAAACTGTTTTCAATATTAGCCAATATTGGCGACACTAAATCGTTGATCATTCACCCTGCAAGTACTACACATCAACAATTGTCTGACGAGGAACAAATCTCAACAGGCGTTACCAAAGATTTAATTCGATTATCAGTTGGACTAGAAGATCTAGAAGATTTAAAGACAGATTTGAAAGCTGTTTTTGAAACCATTAAATCCCCTCAATTAGCATAATGTGTTTTTTTTGTTAGTAAAACTGCCTTAGCAACTTGACTGTTGACCTAAGGTAGTTTTTAAAAAAAAGCATCAAGTAGATTATTCATTTTTGAAAACGGTAATGTCAGGTAATTTTTGGTCATATTGAAACTGCTCTTTGCAAATCTTTCCTTTTTTGAAGATAAAAATCAAAGATAATGCAAGAGCAATTCAATGACCAGATTAAATTAACTCAAATATTGTTTTTGAAAATAGCAATACACCACAATTAGCATAATGTGTTTTTTTTGTTAGTAAAACTGCCTTAGAATTGCATCCACAATCTAAGGTAGTTTTTAAAAAAGTAAATTTTAAAAATTATTTAAAAATGGAAAATTTAAAAAAGATAGATCTCTTTAATTTTGATTTAGAAATAGGAAAACAAAAGCAGTATCTTCCTTTATTTTATAATGTTTTTGGGAGACCATTAGGTAGCGCTCCTGTTGTCGTTGTTAATCATTCTTTGACTGGAAATTCTCTAGTTACTGGAGCTAAAGGATGGTGGAGAGGGATTGTTGGAGAAAATCGTGCAATCGACACGGAATATTTTACAGTAATTGCTTTTAATATCCCTGGAAATGGATTTGATGAAAATAGCGATAACCTGATTGATAATTATAAAGATTTTACTATTCGCGACATCGCAAGAATTTTTTGGGAAGGCTTATTTTTCCTAAAAGTGCAAAATGTTTATGCCGTAATTGGCGGAAGTCTAGGCGGTGCAATCGCGTGGGAAATGGCAGCATTGCAACCAGACAGAATCGACAATCTTATTCCGATTGCGACAGATTGGAAAGCTACAGATTGGGTTATAGCCAATGTCTTAATTCAGGATCAGATTCTAAATCACTCAGACGATCCAATTGTTGATGCTCGTTTACATGCAACATTATTATATAGAACACCGGAATATGTTAATCAACGATTTAGAAGAAGCAAATTAGATGAATTGTCTGTTTTGCAAATCGAGAATTGGCTACTGGATCATGGTGTTAAATTAAAAAACAGATACAGACTTGCTGCGTACAAATTGATGAATCATCTGCTTAAAACCAATGATCTTACTAGAAATAGAGCTGATTTTCTGTCTGTAGCCAATACTATTGAGAGCAATATTCACCTTGTAACTGTTGATACGGATTATTTATTTATTGCTGAGGAAACCCGCAAAACGTATAGAGAATTGACAAATAAAAAGAAAAATGTTTTTTATCATCAAATTCAGTCAATTCACGGGCATGATGCTTATCTGATAGAATTTAATCAATTATCAGATATTTTGAAGCCAATTTTTAATTTTAGTAAAGAACATCTTTATGCAAGCGCTTAGAATTAATGTAGTTCTTTTTGGGATTGGAAGTGTGGGAAGCGCATTGATAAATCAAGTAACCGAGAGTCAACAATTCTTTCAGGAAAAAAGAAATATTGATTTGCGCTTCCCCATCATAACTAATTCAACCTTAGCTTTTTTTGAAAAAGAAGGTGTCAAAAATATTTGGGAAGCCGATTTCAACAAGTTGGCTATTCCCTTTACAATTACAGATATTATTGCTTTTGTCAAAAATAAAGAACTTGAAAACGTAATAATAGTAGACGCTACTGAAAGCGCAGAGCTGGTAAAATCGTATATCCCATTAATTCAAAATGGATTCAATATAGTTGCAGCCAATCAAAGTGCGAATATTTTACACATTGATTTTTATAAAGATATCCGTAGAAACTTGAAGAAGTTCGATAAAAACTTTTTATATGAAACCAATATCAGAGCTGGAATCCCGGTTCTGCAAATTATAAGTGATTTGTATTATTCAGGAGAAAAAATAACTAAAATAAGAGGTGTTTTTTCAGACTCATTAAGTTATATCTTCAACAGATTTTCATCCGAAAATGTGCCTTTTTCAACTATTTTAAATGATGCGGAAAAGAAAGGTTTACTGAAAAAAGATTTCAAAGAAGAATTTTCAGGAATCGGAATAGCCCGAAAATTATTGGTTTTAGCAAGAGAATTAGGCAAGGAGATTGAGTTTTTAGATATAAAAATTGAGTCACTTCTAACAAAGGATTTTGAGATGCCAAATGTCAAGTCTAAATTTTTATCAAAAGCCGCAGTATTAGATAAGGATTTAGAAATCACCAAAATTCTCCAGCCAATAAATCACGTTTTACGATATGTTGCAGAAATTTCTATTCCGGAAAATAGATTTGAGGTAAAATTGGTTTCAGAGCCAATCACTTCAGCAATTGGTCAATTAAAAGAAACCGAAACTGTTTTTGAAATTTATACACAATCTCGTGGAAATAACCCGATAGTTGTTCATGGAGACAATTCAGGAAAAAAAGAGACAACTATAGCAAGAGGAATCCTAACTGATGTTCTGAAAGTGAGCGAGAAAATAAAAATTAAAGAAGCAATTTGGCTTTAAAGCAAATAAAAAAATCTCTATGAAATGAGCATAACAGCAAATTGGTAGCAATTGAAAATCATCGAATACCAAAATAAAACAAATACCGATGAGATAAACACCAATATAAACACCAATAATGATATGCGAATTACATATGACCGATAAAAACAATAAATCCACATATGAAATTAAATTATATAGCATTTGCAGTTCCTTTTTTTGCTGCCTTCATGCTTTTGGAATATTATATTAGTGTAAGAAAAAATAAAAAAGTCCATCATTTTAATGAAAGTATAGCCAATCTTAACGTCGGAATAGCAGAACGAATTGCCGATCTTTTGACATCTGGGACTTTTTTCTTTGTTTTTTCTTGGCTTCATGCAAACTTTTCAATTTTCTCAATAGAGTCCACTGCTACAACATGGATTCTTTTGTTTTTGGCAACAGATTTGCTTTGGTATTGGTATCATAGATTTGGGCACACTATAAATATTTTATGGGCATCACATATTGTGCATCATCAAAGTGACGATTTTAATTATACTGCGGCTGCAAGAATAACTGTTTTTCAAGCATTTGCCAGAGGTTTGTTTTGGTGTGTTTTGCCCATTATTGGTTTCAAACCCGAAATGATTACGGTATTATTATTAGTTCATGGGACTTATCCTTTTTTTACGCATACACAATTAGTGGGAAAACTGGGTTGGTTAGAATATATAATAGTGACGCCGTCGCATCATAGAGTTCATCATAGCAGTAATCCAGAGTATTTGGATAAAAATTTTGGGGACATGTTAATTATCTGGGATAAAATTTTTGGAACCTTTGTAGAAGAAACTACAGAACCAAAGTATGGATTAACAAAATCATTGGGTAGTTATAGTTTCTTGTGGCAACACTTTCATTATGTGTTAGAATTAACGGTAGCTTTTAGAATGGCGAAAACATTGAAACAAAAATTAAAAGTAATTTTTGGAGGTCCAAATGATATCGATGCAAGAATAAGAGTGCTCCTTGAACGGAAGTTTTCAAAAAAAATAATCGATTCAGACATTAAGTATTCAAAAAAGTTGACCAATTCAATCGTAGCCAAAACTATTTTAACAATAACAGTACTGTTTCTCACTATTCTCTTTTCAAATTTTATAACTGGGTTTAATATTTTTGTAATAACAGTGTTTATTGTTTTGAGTGTATTAGCTACAGGAGCAATGCTGGATCAAAAAAGATGGATTTTTCACTTAGATTTCCTAAGATTTTTGATTATCGGCTATTTGAGTTTTTCTTTTTTTCCAAACTCATTTTTGCTTTATATAATTGTAATATTAGGAATAATGGGAGTGCTGTTTTATCAAACCATACATTCAAAGTATCAGGATTTTCTATTTGCAACTTAAATATGAGTTCTATAAATGAGAAACTTATGTTAAAAATATATAAGAAAATGCTAAAATCTCTAAGCTAATAAATTATAACTAATTGGTTTTAAATGTATTTTTATATTAAAAAAAAGTTTTTTAATCATTAATTTCTCATTTAGCGTTTGGTTATTTGAAAAAAAGTTTAGATATTTGTCAAACAAAAGAAAAAAGAAAATGAAATTTAATTTATGCAATATGTCTAAACAAGCCATTCAGGTGAAAACCTGCAAGGGGGGGTGTATATAGTTTTTATTTTAAATTAAATAATATATAAACAAAACCTCCTAATTCAATTAGGAGGTTTTTTTTTAGTCAATTTTCAAGTCATTCATTCAAAGTTAAAACAACAATAAGATTAAATAAAGAATTTTAAATCATGCAACAATTAGACATTATTAAGCTTACCATTAAATCGAAGAAGAAGAATATGATGATGTGTGTCAATGCCATGGTGGTTGCCTGTATCTGTTGATTCCAAAAGTATAAGTTTATATACAACTTAAAACCCTTTTGGATATTTGTCTAAAAGGGTTTTTTGGTTTAAAAAAAAATAAAAAATATATCAAGCTTATTAAGCTTTGATTAAATAAAAATTAAATAATAAAATTATGAGTTCAAACAAATTCAATACAAATGCATTACACGCAGGACATGATGTAACTAAGCATGCAGGAACACGAGCAGTGCCAATTTATCAAACATCTTCTTATGTATTCAATAATTCAGACCATGCAGCCAACTTATTTGGTTTAGCTGAATCTGGATTTATATATACTCGCTTAAATAATCCAACCAATGATATTCTAGAGCAACGTTTAGCCGCTTTGGAAGGTGGTATTGGCGCAGTAGTAACAGCATCTGGAACTGCAGCAATTGCAACTTCACTGTTGGTTTTATTGAAAGCAGGAGATCATATCGTAGCTTCAAATAGTTTGTATGGAGGAACTTATAATTTATTAAGTGCAACATTGCCAAGATTAGGAATTACAACAACGTTTGTAGATCCATCAGATCCAGCCAATTTTACAAAAGCGGCCAAAGAAAATACAAAAGTGTTTTTTGCAGAAAGTTTGGGAAATCCAAAATTAGATGTTTTAGATCTTAAGGCTATTTCGGCAGAAGCCAACGCATTAAAAGTGCCGTTTATAGTTGATAATACAGTTCCATCACCCTATTTATTGAATCCAATTGAATTTGGAGCGAATATAGTGATTCACTCCCTGACCAAATATATTGCTGGAAATGGGACTTCACTCGGAGGTGTTATTATTGATGCAGGAACTTTTGATTGGAGCAGCGGGAGATTCCCAGAATTCACAGAGCCATCTCCAGGATATCACGGTTTAGTCTATCACGAAGCACTTGGAAATGCAGCCTTCATTGCCAAAGTAAGAATTGAAGGACTGCGGGATTACGGAGCAGCATTGAGCCCGTTTAATGCTTTCCAGATTATACAGGGATTGGAAACATTGTCGGTTCGAGTCCAGAAGCACAGCGAAAACGGATTGGCCTTGGCAGAATGGTTAGAAAAGCAGGAAGCCGTAGCATGGGTCAATTATCCAGGGTTGAAGTCGAGTAAGTACTATCTTTTAGCCAAGCAGTATTTGCCAAAAGGACAAAACGGATTACTAACATTCGGTTTAAAAGGAGGTTTTGAAGCAGCGAAGAAAGTAGCTGATGAAACAAAATTGTTTTCACTTTTAGCCAATATTGGAGATACAAAATCCTTAATTATTCATCCGGCCAGTACCACGCATCAGCAGTTGTCAGATGCAGAACAGGTCGCCACGGGAGTCACCAAAGATTTAATTCGACTCTCGGTTGGACTGGAAGACATTGAAGATTTAAAAGCCGATTTAAAAGCTGTTCTAGAAACAGTTTTGGTCGAACAAAAAGTATAAAGAGTACAATTGATTTCTTAGAAAACGAAACTTAATTGTGCTATAAGAATATAAGCCATAAAAAAATAAAAATTACAAAAACTTAACATCATGAAAACTTTAAGATATATCACAAGAAAAGTAGAGTTACTAAAAAATATAATTACTAGAACTATAAAAGTTGAGCCATTTAATCCTAAAAAATTGTTGAATCACCCAAGGTTTGTAGTGGATGAAGGCTTCGATTTGAAAGAGAAAAAAGGTAATAATTCTTTATTATTTCACATGTACTCTGAAGAAAACGAAACTCTTTTTATTTGAGACAACAGTAGGGTACTCGAGAAATGTGTAGGTTAAAATTATTTGCCAATAATTTCACGAATAAAAACATGGAATATTCTTTTTTGAAGAAGAGAAAAAACGTGAGAATAAGTGAAATTTTTGGCAATTTCTTTTTTGTTGAAAAAGAATTGTTTCAAAGATGAGTTGCATAATTATTTGGTCGTTTCATAAAATTGTAGTTAATTTGCACCATTAAGTTCAGAAACGTATTGAAATGTTATAAAGAAAGGTAGAGGGATTAGACCCGATGAAGCCTTAGCAACCCTTCGATTTATCGAAGAAGGTGCTGCATTCTACCACGCCCAAACGTGGAAAGATAACACAAAGAAATTCATCTAGTTTTTCAACTTTCTTCATAATATTTCCGGTACAAATCAAAATAAACAAGATTTGAAATTGGAAAATAACCCAACAACAATAACAATACAAAATTTCACTACCGAAAGTGGTGCTTTTTATGCTTCGTTCAATTTGAGCTATCAACTTTTTGGACAAGCATTACACACTGCTCCTATTGTTTTGGTAAATCATGCATTAACAGGAAATTCTCAAGTAGTAGGTTCACAAGGATGGTGGAATGTACTCATTGGTGACGACAAGACAATAGATACAAATAAATATACAATACTGGCTTTTAATGTTCCGGGAAATGGTTTTGACGGAATCCTAATCGAAAATTATTGGGATTTCACAACCAGAGATGTGGCCAGACTTTTTATAGAAGGAATTAAAACGCTTCAGATTGAGCAATTATATGCCATTATTGGTGGGTCAGTAGGTGGAGGAATTGCTTGGGAAATTGCAGCATTATCACCAAAAATTACACAACATTTAATTCCGATTGCAACCGATTGGAAAGCTACAGACTGGATGATTGCTAATTGTTTTTTGCAGGAACAGATTTTGAAAAATTCGGCAAAACCAATAGAAGATGCCCGAATTCACGCGATGATGTGTTACAGAACGCCAGAATCTTTTAAACTTAAATTTGATCGAACGACAAATGAACAATTGGGTATTTATAATATTGAAAGTTGGTTGAGCCATCATGGTGAGAAATTACAAAAACGTTTTCAGCTTTCGGCCTATAAATTAATGAACCAGCTTTTGAAAACAATTGATATTACCAGAAACAGAGAATCTTTTGTTGCGGTTGCCTCAAAAATAGAAGCAGATATTCATATTATCGGAATCAATTCGGATTTGTTTTTTACGGTAAATGAAAATAAAGAAACCTACGAAACATTAAAAAAGTATAAAGAGAATGTAACGTTTCAAGAGATTGATTCCATTCATGGACACGATGCTTTTTTGATCGAATATAAACAACTGGACAATTTACTGAAAGGAATTTTTGTCGAGAAGAGTTCCCGGTTGCTGCGTGAGGGATAGGAGCTGGCTACCGAAGTAGCGCGGATAGCCCGACGCCGTTAAGGAAATGGGCTGTATAAGCGGTTCTGAATGTAAGCCCATTTTCTTAACGGGGTCACGCCCAAAGAATTATTTAAAAGAGATAAATAGTCGAAATAATTTGACTTAAAAAATAAGATAATGAAGATATTAAAATTTGGAGGAAAGTCTTTGTCAAACGGAGATGGACTCAATAAAGTTGTAGCAATTATTGAGGGCAAAGTAGCTGCTGGGGAACAAATTGCAATCGTAGTTTCGGCACGTGGGAATGCTACTGATGAGTTGGAAGAAATTCTGGCTTTGGCTGCAAAAAACGGAGATTATAAATCGCTTTTTGAAAATTTTAAGCGTTATCAGCAAGATGTTTATGATGATGTAGATTTGTCTGTGGAGTTCAATAAGCTAGAAAAACTTTTTGAAGGAGTGAGCTTAATTGGCGATTACAGCGTGAAAATTAAAGATGAGGTTTTGTCTAAAGGCGAGTTGATTTCGGCCAAATTGCTTACGTCTATATTGACCAAAAAAGGTATAAATGCGCGTTTTACAGATACTAGAGAGTTGATTAAAACGGATTCAAATTATGGTGATGCACAGCCAGTTGAGCAACTTTCGAAGAAAAATGTTATAGCATATTTTAAAGAACACAACGGTACAACGGTGAATGTTGTGACTGGTTTTATAGGTTCTAATAGCAAAAATGAAGCGACTACGCTTGGTAGAAATGGTAGTAATTATACGGCTTCGTTATTGGCGAATTACCTGGATGCTGCTGAATTGCAAAATTACACACACGTTGACGGAATTTATACAGCGAATCCGGAATTGGTTTTTGATGCTAAAAAAATTGATCATTTAACTTTTAATGAGGCAAATGAGTTGGCAAATTTTGGAGCTACAATTTTGCATGCCAAAACGATTATTCCTTTGTTGGAAAAAAATATTCCACTTCGAATTTTGAATACGTTCAACCATGAAAATCAAGGAACATTAATAACTTCCAATGCTGGAAAAGAGGGGATTAAAACGCTTTCAGTTTTGGAGAATGTTGCTTTGGTGAATTTGGAAGGAAGAGGATTGCTTGGAAAAACAGGCGTTGATGCCCGTATTTTTAAAGTTATGGGGGACAATGATATTAGCGTAAGTATCATATCTCAAGGTTCGTCTGAGCGTGGAATTGGACTTGTGGTAAACGCTGATAAAGCGGGTCGAGCAATGATTGAATTGGAGAAAGAATTCGAAAATGATTTTTACTCTAAAGATGTTAATAAAATTTCGGTGACAGATAATGTGTCGGTCATTTCGATTATCGGACAGGATTTGAGCACATTTCATAAACCATATACGGCTTTAATCAAAAATAAAATTGTTCCGATTCTTTTCAATAACACGGTTACGGGTAAAAACGTGAGTTTGGTAGTAAAAAAAGAAGAGCTGAACAAAGCCCTGAACGTGATTCACGGAGAGATTTTTGGAGTTTCTAAGAAAATAAATATTGCGATTTTTGGCCACGGACTGGTTGGAGGAACTTTGATCAATCAGATTTTAGAGTCTGAGAGATCAATTGAAAAACGCAAAGGTATTAAGTTGAATGTTTTTGCAATTGCGAATTCTAAGAGTGTTCTTTTGAACAAAAATGGAGTTTCGCCAAATTGGAGAAACGAAATTCAAACCAATGGAGTTTCGTATACAATTGATGATATTATTGCTTTTGCAAATGACAATCATTTAGAGAATTTGATTGCCATTGATAATTCGGCAAGCAAGACTTTTGTTGAAAATTACATCAAATTGGCTGAAAATAGTTTTGATTTGATTTCTTCGAATAAAGTAGCGAATACTTTGAGTTATGAGTTTTATAAACAATTGCGTCAAGTATTGGAAGACAACCAAAAAACATATTTGTACGAAACCAATGTTGGTGCAGGTTTACCTTTGATTGATACGATAAAATTATTGCATCTTTCAGGTGAAAATATCACTAAAATTAAAGGAGTTTTCTCGGGAACGTTAAGTTATTTATTCAATAATTTTTCTGCAAAAGACGTTCCGTTTAGTGAAATATTAAAAGAAGCCATCGATAACGGTTACACAGAACCAGATCCAAGAGAAGACCTTTGTGGGAATGACGTTGGTAGAAAATTATTGATTTTAGCGAGAGAATTGGACTTACAAAATGAGTTTGAAGAAATCGCTATTCAAAACTTAATTCCTGAGCATTTACGTGAAGGAGACGTTTCTGACTTCTTGAATAAGTTGAAAGAGTTTGATCCAATTTATGCTAAAATAAAATCGGAACAACAGCCAAATCATGTGTTGCGTTACATCGGTGAATTATCGGGTGATTTGCAAAATGACAAAGGGAATCTGGAAGTGAAGTTAGTTTCTGTACCAAAAGATACTGCCCTTGGCGGATTAAAAGGTTCGGATTCTTTCTTCGAAATTTACACAGAATCGTATGGAGACCGACCAATTGTTATTCAAGGGGCAGGAGCAGGTTCGGCTGTAACCGCCAGAGGAGTTTTCGGAGATATTTTGAGGTTGTCGGATAAAGGATAGTGATATAAAATTCGGTAAGTTATTAGTAAAAAAAACAAACTTTTAATTTATGTTCACACAAGAAGTAATAAATTATATAGATCAAAGTGTTTTGTGCTGGCTGGCGACATCAGATAAGGATAATTTTCCGAATGTTTCGCCAAAGGAAATGTTTACGCATTTTGAAGGCAATAAATTACTGATTGCAAATATTGCTTCGCCAAATAGTGTTGCAAATATTTTAGAAAACGATAATGTCTGTGTGAGTTTTATAGATGTTTTTGTTGAAAAAGGATTTAAAATAAAAGGGCAGGCTACAATTATTTATAAAGAAGAAGCTGAATTTGTTGCAAAATCAAAACCCTTGACAAATATATTTTCGGATAAATTTCCAATTAGCGCTATAATACAGATCACGGCTCAAAGTGTTGAGCCCATTATCGCTCCGAGTTATTTTTTATATCCGGAGATAACCGAAGAGCAGAAAATCAAAAGTGCGATGAATACCTATAAAGTAAAATGAGAATCAGTGTTCAATAAAAAAAGAAATAATGAAAATAACATTAGACAGAGTTAACGAAAATTTCCATTTTGAATTAAAAAACGAACGTGGACATATTGTAAATGTTGATGCCAGACCAGAATTTGGCGGTAACGATATGGGACCAAGTCCAATGGAATTAGTATTAATGGGCGTTGCAGGTTGTAGCGGAATTGATATGATTTCGATATTGAAAAAACAGCGTCAGGAAATCACATCTTTCAAAGCTGAGGTTGAAGGCGAGCGTGTGCAGGTGGGCGAAGCAAAACCATTTAAAAATATTTATGTGGTTTTTTCTTTGGAAGGAAATATCAAAGAAGACAAAGCAGCAAAAGCAGCACAATTGTCTTTTGATAAATATTGTTCAGTTTCTAAAACAGTAGAACCTACAGCAACAATTCATTATAAAGTGATTTTGAACGGAGTAGAATTGGCAAAAATCTAATATTTATAACTAGCTATTAAGGGTTAGCCAAAAGCTAAAATCCAATAGCTAAAAGCTTAAAAAAAATGGAAGAACAAGAATTTGGGTTTGAAACTCAGGCAATACGTAATCATTTAGAAAAAACACAATTTCAGGAACATTCTACACCTTTGTATTTGTCTTCAAGTTTTGTATTTGAAGATGCCGAGGACATGAGAGCTTCTTTTACAGAAGAAAAAGTTCGCAATATATATTCTCGTTTCAGTAATCCCAATACAACTGAATTTGTAGATAAGGTTTGTGCGATGGAAGGAGCTGAGGCTGGATATGCTTTTGCAACTGGAATGGCAGCGATTTTTTCAACTTTTGGTGCGTTATTAGAATCAGGTGATCATATTGTGTCTGCTGGCAGCGTTTTTGGTTCTACCCATGCGCTTTTTATGACTTATTTTCCAAAGTGGAAAATTGAAACCAGTTATTTTGACATCAATAAACCAGAAACAGTTGAGAGTTTCATTCAACCAAATTCAAAAATTTTATACGTTGAAACACCAACAAATCCAGGTGTTGACGTAATTGATTTGGAGTTTTTAGGGAAAATTGCCAAAAAACATAACTTGATTTTGATTGTAGACAATTGTTTTGCTACTCCTTATATTCAGCAACCAATTAAATATGGTGCACATATAGTTGTGCATTCGGCTACAAAATTGATGGA
>NZ_DATIDY010000131.1:0-24167 GCF_035456085.1 Flavobacterium sp. | reverse complement strand
GAGGAGACCAAATTTAAAAATTCACCATCTCAAAAAAGATGATAAAAAGCATGTAATTTCTAATTTCTTCAGAAAACAAATAAAAAGTTACACCTATCGATTTTGGTAGTTGTTACTAAAAATATAATAATGATAAAATTGGTTTTTTAGTAAAATTTATAAAAACAAAAAGAGACTGTTTTTATCAAACAGCCTCTCTTTTATTTTGAAGTATAATTTATTTTAATGCACTTTCTGTTTATCAAAAGTAGTTTTCAATGTTTTTTTGATTTTATCTAAAGCTCCATGAAACGCTTTTTCGATAGAATCTGCATGTTCGGTAACAGCAATTGGATGCATATTGGCAGGTCTTGCTTCGATAAGACAACGTTTGTCATTTCCTCCTCCAGTTTTTGCACTATTTTCGTCCCCAAAGTGTACTTCGACACGCGTTACTTTATCTTCAAAACGAGATAAATTTTTTTCGATTTCACCTGAAAAATAAGCTTCCAATCTATCGCTTGCTTCTACATTTTTGTCTGTGTTGATTTGTACTTTCATAATCTTTTGTATTTATTATTTTTAGTGAATCAAATGGATTTTAACTACATCTGCATTATTGATGTCGATTATCCTCTTTCTCAAAGTTAAAAATTATTAATTTCAACTGCCCTACTTTTAATAAAACATTATGAGGAAAAAAAGAGATTTTTTAGGTGGTCTTCTTATAAAAAAATAGTTTTTGAAAAAAGATTAAATTTAATCTTGGATCAGAAAATTACTAGATTTACAATAAAGTCTAGATGCTTTTAACTATTTTCAAGACATTATAAATTCTCTTCTTCTAAATTTTCATTTTGAGGATTTGGAACATCTGTTTTAATTCTTTTGACAGTTTCTTTACGACTAATTAACAGCGGAATAGCAACTCCCGCAGATAATGCCAAGATGATAAACAAAGCCGAAAGTCCATTGTTTACAGTTTCAAAAAAGAGTTTTCTATAAACCTCTGCATCTTTCTCGGCCGTTAGTTTCATAACACCTACCATAGCTTTGTAGGCAAAAAAACCAGGAATCATCGGAATTAAAGATGGAAGCGCAAATGTCATAGGTGGCGCTTTACGGTAATGAGCTGCCAGAACACTTAAAAAACCAATAAGACTCGAGCCGCAAAATGCTGCAAAAACCAACCCAAAATCCAGAGACATCATATAAAATTTCAGCATTCCGCCAAACGCGGACATAATATAAATCGCTCCCAAAGTACGACGAGGCACATTGAACAATACAGCAAAACCAATACCTGCCAGACCTAACCATATTCCTTTATCTACTAATGCGAAATCCATTTTATTGTAAATTAAAAATTAGTAATGAAACCATTAATCCCAACGCAATAGCAAAAGCAATGACCAAAACATTTACTCCTCTGGTGGTTCCGTTTAATATATTTCCGTCAATAAAATCGGAGAAAGAGTTGATCATTGGCACTCCCGGAATTAAAAATAAAACGCAGGTAGACAACGCATGTATAAAGTCTTTGTGAGGATTTAAATAAGAATAAAGTCCAACTACAAAAGAAGAAGTTAGCGCTGCAAAAAAGATGCACAGATAAAAATTGAATTTCAATTTTACTGTTTCCTGCCTAACATACAGACCAATAAAAGTACCCAAAAAGCAAAGAATCATTTCAGCCCATGCTCCACCAAATAATCTACAAAAGGCAGCTCCAGCCAAGGACACTAAAAACAACACTAAAAATCTCGGATATAATGGGCGCCGATCCAGTAATTTTATTTCATTATTGATTCGCTCGACAGACCATTTTTCTTCAACAATTTTCCAACTCATAGTGCTGATGTCGGCAATTAGATTGAAATTAAGATGCATGTTTGGCACCCATTTTACACTGGTAAATGTTTTATTTTCATCATTATATCTTACAGTGATCATTAATGCGTGGTTCGTAATCATCAAATCTGACCCGCATCCAAAGGCTTCAGCGATTCTACTTATGGTAATCTTAACACGTTCAGTATTGGCTCCTGCAACCATTAGTAAGGATCCTATTTCCAGAAGCATTTCTCCTAGTTCATACTTATTTGGCTTTGTTGCTTGTTCCATAAAATGGGGGGTATTTATTTTACACTCAAATTTAAAGAATAAACAATTTGGAAAACATGATATTTAGCACTTTATGAAATTATTTTAAAAATAAAGGCTAATTTTTTATACAGTTTGTATGTATTATGAACCGAATGTTATAGAATGTTTTTATTAAAGCCTTTTTAGGTTTTAAATCTCAGAGTATCTTATAAAACCTTAAAGCCCTAGCCCTGATGGAAGTGGAAAGCCTTTTGAAATAAAATGGCATTTTTCTTGGATAAAAAGAGCGACCAACGGAAGCTCCTTTTTGTCTTTAGAAAAATGCCATTTTATGAGAAAGCTTGAAACGGACAGCAGGATTAAGCTCCTTATCTGTCGTTTTATTTTGAATTTTTTATTTTGGCAATGCTGTAAAGCCCATATTGTATAATGTAAATGCCTGAATATCGCAGGATTCCTGAATGGTCGCGGCCAATGATTTTCCGGCTCCATGACCTGCATTGATATCGATGCGGATTAAAACTGGATTGTCTCCTGTTTGTTTTTCCTGCAACTCGGCTGCAAATTTAAAACTGTGCGCCGGAACAACTCGGTCATCGTGATCACCTGTGGTAACAAGAGTCGCAGGATATTTAACTCCTGATTTCACATTGGCGACAGGTGAATATCCTTTAATGTATTCGAACATTTCTTTGCTATCTGCCGAAGTTCCATAATCGAAAGCCCAGCCCGCTCCTGCTGTAAAAGTATGGTAACGCAACATGTCCATAACGCCCACGGCCGGCAAAGCAACTTTCATCAAATCGGGACGTTGCGTCATCGTGGCTCCTACTAATAAGCCACCATTGGAACCTCCACGAATCGCTAGAAAATCAGATGAAGTATATTTTTGGGCAATTAGATATTCGGCTGCAGCGATAAAATCATCAAAAACGTTTTGTTTTTGCATTTTGGTTCCTGCATTGTGCCATTTTTTACCGTATTCTCCTCCTCCACGCAAATTGGCCACTGCATAGATCCCGCCGTTTTCCATCCAAACGGCATTCGAAACGCTGAAACTTGGTGTCAGACTAATATTAAATCCGCCGTAACCATAAAGAATTGTTGGGTTTTTACCGTTTAGTTTTATCCCTTTTTTGTGAGTAATAATCATTGGGATTTTAGTTCCGTCTTTGGAAGTATAAAACACTTGTGAAGAAACATAATCCTCACTTTTGAAATCTACTTTCGGTTTGGCATACACAGTTGATTTTCCTATTTTGGCATCAAATGAGTAAATAGTTCCAGGAGTGATATAATTAGCAAAGGAGTAATAAAGTGTTGTTTCTTCTTTTTTCCCATCAAATCCAGTTGCTGTTCCTAATCCTGGCAGCTTAATTTCTCGCACCAATTTACCTTCGTAATCATATTGTTTTACAAAAGACACAGCATCTTTCATATAATTGGCAAATAAATAGCCGCCACCAGACGATATATTCAAGACATTTTCGGTTTCGGGAATGATGTCTTTCCAGTTTTCTGGTTTTGGATTATTGAAATCCACTGCTACAATACGTTTATTGGGAGCGTTAAAATCGGTTTCTATAAACAGTTTTTCCCCTTGATTATCGATTATGTTATTATCGCTATTGAAATTATCGACAATCATTACAATTGGGCTGTTCGGCTTCGTTAAATCCTGAATATACAATTCATTTCCATAAGTAGAATTGGCAGCACTAATCACTAAAAAATGATTGTCTTCGGTAACACCTCCGCCTATATAACGCCTTTTTTGGTCTGCGCCAAAAATAACCTGATCATCTTTTTGTGCCGTTCCTAATTTATGATAATACAATTTGTGCTGATCGGTTTTTGCCGAAAGTTCGCTTCCTTTTGGTTTGTCATAACTGGAATAATAAAACCCTTCGTTTCCTTTCCAAGAGATTCCGCTAAATTTCACATCGACCAAAGTATCCTCAAGAATCTTGAAATTATTGACATCCATCAAAACTACTTTACGCCAATCACTTCCTCCTTCGGAGATGGAATAGGCTACTTTGGAACCGTCTTTAGAAAAGTCAACTCCTCCTAATGATGAAGTTCCTAATTTTGAAAAAGTATTTGGATCAAGGAAAACTTCTTCTTTTCCTTTGCTGTCTTTTCGATACAAAACCGACTGATTTTGCAATCCGTTATTTTTGTAATAATAAATAAAGTTTCCTTCCTTGAATGGAGCACTTATTTTTTCGTAGTTCCAAAGCTTTTCGAGTCTTGCTTTTAAAGCATCTCTAAAAGGAATTTTAGACAAATAATCATAAGTTACTTTGTTTTGTTCTTTTACCCAAGCAGCCGTTTCAGCCGATTTGTCGTCTTCCAACCAGCGATATGGATCGCTTACTTTAGTATCAAAATAAACATCAACAGTTTCTCCTTTTTTAGTTACGGGATAAGTAATTTTTTCTTTTGAATATTGTCCAAAAGATACCATTGAAGTTGATACAGCCATTAAAAAAAGTGTTTTTTTCATTCGAAATTAATTTGAAGTACAAACAAAAATAGAGAAAGTTTATTGGTTTAGAATGAAGAATCTATTAAAAAAATATTGATTTCTCAAATTTGCATCAATAAATAGATTGCATTGCATTTTTTGTTTTATTCAAAGAAAATACAGATAAGGAATGTATATTCATAACGAACAAATTTTGTATAATTGCAGTAAATTAATAAATCCCCAAATTGATCAAAAACATTAATTATGAAAAAAAAAATACCCCTAATCGTTATCCTATTATTTACAGCTATAATCGGACATTCACAAACTTTGGATTGTAGTAAACTCAAAAACATCAACGCTTATAATCCAGATTATCCTAAAAAAACTTTTACATTAAAAGGGGCAACTCAAGAAAGTTATGAAAACGGAGTGCTTAAATTGGTTTGGAGTGTTAAAACAATCAGTGACTGTGTATATGAAATTACTTGCGTCAAAAAACTAAGCGAATCTCAAACGGAAGTAGGAGATAAAATTACAATGTCAATTATAAGTATTGACGATGATTGTTTTACTGTAAGCAGAACTTTTCACTGTAAAAATTTCCCTGAAGGTGATATTGACACTAGTACCTATTGTGTGAAAAAATAATTTTAAATTATTGTTATTTCATCTTTATAAAAACAAAAAACTACAACTTTAACGGTTGTAGTTTTTTGTTTTTATAAATTATCTGGAAATTGATTAAACCAATTTTGCAGCAATTAAGTATTCTGCAATTTGAATCGTATTAGTTGCAGCTCCTTTTCTTAAGTTATCAGCAACAATCCACATATTTAAGGTTTTGTCTTGGCTTTCGTCACGACGAATTCTTCCAACAAAAACTTCGTTTTTACCTTCAGCATAACGAGGCATTGGATAAGTGAAAGTGTCTAAATTATCCTGAACTACAATTCCGTCAGTTTGACTCAAAATAGTTCTCACTTCATTTACATCAAAATCGTTACTGAATTCAACGTTTACAGCCTCACTATGTCCGCCAACAACTGGCACACGAACAGCAGTAGCCGTAACTTTGATACTATCATCGCTTAAGATTTTTTTGGTTTCTTTCACCAATTTCATCTCTTCTTTAGTGTATCCGTTATCTTCAAAAACGTCACATTGTGGAATACAGTTTCTGTTGATTTTGTATTTGTAAACCATGTCTCCTTCGATTCCGGCAACTTCATTTTCGAATTGTTGTACCGCTTTTACACCAGTTCCTGTGATAGACTGGTAAGTAGAAACGATCACACGTTTTACATTATATTTTTTGTGTAATGGAGCCAAAGCCAATACCATTTGGATAGTTGAACAGTTTGGATTAGCAATGATTTTATCTTCTTTTGTCAATTGTTCTGCATTGATTTCCGGAACAACCAATTTTTTAGTTGGATCCATTCTCCAAGCTGATGAATTATCGATAACTGTGGTTCCTGCAGCTGCGAATTTTGGTGCCCACTCTAATGATGTTCCTCCTCCTGCAGAGAACAAAGCGATGTCTGCTTTTAAATCAACAGCAGTTTGTAAACCTACTACTTTGTATTTTTTTCCTTGAAATTCAATTTCTTTTCCAACTGACTTTTCAGAAGCTACTGGAATTAATTCGGTTACCGGGAAATTTCTCTCTGCCAAAACTTTTAACATTATTTCACCAACCATTCCGGTTGCTCCTACAACTGCTACTCTCATCGTATATATTTTATATTATCAATTTCTATTTTGAAGAGCAAAAGTAAGTAAACTAAAAAAGATAACAAGGGGCTTAACAAAAATTAACAAATTGTTATAAATTGAACAAAATAGAAAAACCACCCGTTTATAGAGTGGTTTGGTTAGAATATATTAGTGTAGCGGTATATTTTTAAGTGGCTAAGTTTCTGAGTGGCTAAGTGGCTAAGTTTTACATTAGTAACTTAGGAGCTTAGCGGCTCTCATTTTTTAATAAATCTCTAATTTGGATAAGTAATTCTTCTTGTGTAGGTCCTACTACTGCCGCTTCTTCTTTCTTTTTTGTCGCATTGATCCCTTTGATAATCAAAAACAATACAAAAGCAATAATGATAAAGTTAATCACCGCTGAAAGAAACATCCCGTATTTTACTCCCCCAAAAATAGTAAGCTCTTCTATTTTTGAAAGATGAGCTGCTGATAATGCAGGCTTCAATAAAAGTGGCGTAATAACATCCTCAATTAATGAACTTATGATTTTGCCAAAAGCTCCACCGATAATAACCCCTATCGCAAGATCTACTACATTGCCTTTCATCGCAAAGGCTTTGAACTCTGAATACATTCCCATAATTAAGATTTTAAGTGAATAAAAAAAGGACTAAAACAACTACTAATGTATTAAAATTTTTCCTATTCGCGGTAAAAAACACGTTTCACCCTTTGTGAAATACTAGTCAAAATTTCATAAGGAATGGTTTTTAATTGTTCTGCCATATATGTTACGGTTGGGCTTTCGCCAAAAATAACCACCGAATCTCCTTCGCGGCAGTCAATTTCGGTAACATCAACCATCAGCATGTCCATACAGACACTGCCGATAACACTTGCTTTTTTACTTTTAATAGTTACAAAACCAACTCCATTTCCCCAATGTCTGGAAATTCCATCGGCATAACCAATTGGAATGGTAGCGATTTTTGATTCTCTATTGGCAATAAATCTTCTTCCGTAGCCAACGCTTTCGCCTGATTGAATGGTTCGGATTTGAGAAATAATTGATTTTAGTGTACCGACATTTTCAAGATATTTTTGCTCTTCCGGATCATTGGAAACGCCATAAAGACCAATTCCCAAACGAACCATATCATATTGCGCTTGCGGAAAATTACTGATTCCTGAAGTATTCAAAATATGACGAATCGGATTAATTTGTAACTCCTGTATTAATTGTGACGATAATTTTTCGAATAAATCAATCTGATATTGAACAAAATCTTTGTGTGCCAAATCATCACTTGTAGCCAAATGAGACAAAACACTTTTGACTTTAACCGTTTGATTTCCTTTTAAAGTGCTAATTAAATCATCAATTGTATTGGCTTCAAAACCCAAACGATGCATTCCTGTATCGAGTTTTATATGAATCGGAAAGTCTTTTAGTTTCTTTTGTTCGGCAATTTTCAAAAACGCATTCAGCCCTTTTAAACTGTATATTTCGGGTTCTAGTTGATGCTGAATAATAGCCGGAAAACTTGTACTTTCTGGATTTAAAACCATAATTGGCAAATTGATTCCTGCTGATTTTAATGAAATTCCTTCATCGGCGAAAGCCACACCCAAATAATCTGCTTTGTGATGTTCTAATAATTTGGCAATTTCAAATCCACCGCTTCCATAACCAAAAGCTTTTACCATCACCATCATTTTGGTTTGTGGCTTTAGTTTTGTTTTAAAGAAATTAAAATTATGACTAATTGAATTGAGGTTGATTTCTAAAACGGTTTCATGCGTTTTCTCAGCCAGTGCCAGCACAATTTCTTCAAATTGAAACGACCGCGCTCCTTTAATTAAAATAGTTTCATTTTCAAAAGACATGAACTCCAAATCCGTTAAAAATTCATTCGTATTTTTATAAAAAAACGCTTTTGGAAGTTTTGTTTTCAATGTAGAAATCGTTTCCCCAATTCCGATAAAACGGTTGATTTTATTAGAAATGATCAACTCAGCTACTTTCGAATATAATTCTTCATTGGATAATCCGCTTTGGAAAATATCCGAAAGAATTACAGTTTTTTTCTGATGCTGTTTTTGATTCTCCAGAAAATCCAAAGCAATTTTTAAAGATTGAAAATCGGAACTATAACTGTCATCAATCAGACTACAATTATTGATTCCGGTTTTTACTTTCAAACGCATTTCAATTGGATATAATAACTCAATTCGGTTTTGAATTGTTTTGGCATCATATTCCAAATACAACAAAACCAAAAGACAAGAAATCACATTCTCTATCGAAGCATCATCCACAAAAGGAATTTGCAAAGTCGAAACAATTCCTTTGTAACTATATTCTATAAGTGAATGTTCGTGAGTGTGTTCTTTTTTGGAAATAAAAACAGTCGCAGTCTGATCTTCAAAAGACCATGAAAAAGCTTGTGTATGAGGTAGAATCGATTGTTCTACCCAATTATTTTTTTGATAAATGACTACTTCCGAATTACTGAAAAGCAGCATTTTCTCTTTAATTTTTGATTCTAAATTTTCAAAACCTTCATCGTGTGCAGAACCAATATTCGTTAGGATTCCAATAGTTGGCTGAATGATTTTTTGGAGTTTCTCCATTTCAAAAACAGTCGAAATTCCAGCTTCAAAAATGCCCAAATTATGTTGCTCATTAATCGCAAGCACCGACAATGGGACTCCAACTTGAGAGTTATAACTTTTGGGACTTCGTATAATATTATAATCGGGACTCAAAAGAAAGTTGAGCCATTCTTTTACGATGGTTTTTCCGTTACTTCCGGTTACACCAATAATCGGAAAAGTAAAAAGACTGCGGTAATAAGAAGCTGTTTTTTGCAGCGCTTCTAAAGTATTCTGGACAACCAAAAAATTGGCTTTTCCATGAAGTCCGTCAGGAATATGGGTAACTACAAAATTGCGAACGCCGATTGTAATTAAATCTTTAATATAATTGTGAGCGTCGTTATTTACACCGATTAAAGCAAAAAAAAGCGTTTTGTCATTATTTTGCAAAGAACGGCTGTCGATTGAAATGGTGTCTATAACTTCTCCCCGAGGATTGCCATCCCATTTGGCATGCAAAACACTTTCAATATTTAGAATATCTAAATTCAATGTTGATTTTTATTATTTGAATTTTCGCTGTCTTTATCATCTTTTCGCATCGCGTGATAGTAAGCGGCGCGGCTCAAAGGCTCATATTCGTCAGTTTCACCGAGCATTACGAGTTTGTCATTATCACTTTTACGGAAACTATAATTGGCCAAATTTCCAGTTCTGGTACATACGGCATGCACTTTGGTAACATATTCTGCAGTTGCCATAAGCGCAGGCATTGGACCAAAAGGATTCCCTTTAAAATCCATATCCAAACCGGCAACAATTACACGGATTCCCTGATTGGCAAGATCATTACAAACGGTAACAATTTCGTCATCAAAAAATTGTGCTTCGTCAATTCCAACTACATCGCAGCCTTGTGCTAAGATAGAAATATTGGCCGCCGCAGGAACCGGTGTAGATCGAATTTCATTACTATCATGAGAAACCACCATTTCGTCATGATAACGAGTATCAATAGCGGGTTTAAAAATCTCAACTCTTTGTTTGGCAAATTGAGCTCGTTTTAGCCTGCGAATCAGTTCTTCGGTTTTGCCCGAAAACATCGATCCGCAAATGACTTCAATCCATCCAAATTGCTCTTTATGATTTACTGTGTTTTCGAGAAACATTTTGTGTTTTTTTACCTTAAAAAATGAATAGTTTTTATTACTTTGTAGCTGTAATAAATCGACTGGGTAAACTTCAATTTTACCTCGTTTCAAAAGTAGATAATTTTTATCAATTCGAAAATTTGAGAGGTCTTATTTCATCAATAAAATTGAAAAAGAACATAACTCTCTGCATCTATTACAAATAAAAAATATTTTTATATAAAGCCACGTATTCATTATAATTTCAAAAGTTATGCAAAAAAAACTAGAAGCCGATTTAATCAGCATTGCTCATAGAATTTTACAACTTAAAAATAAATCCGATATCAATCAGCTTTATTTAGAAACTCAAAAATTATATGAAAAATTAGCTGTTTTACGATTTGTCGAAGAACATTTTGGAGACGCAAAACCAACAATTGGTCAAGCGGAAGTGGTTGAAAAAATGAAAGAGTTTTTTGAAACCATATCAGTTCCTGATTTTCCAAAACCTGTTTCTATTCTAACTATAGAAGAAAAAATGCCAGAAATTGAAACGATTGAACACAAATCATTACCGGTCGAAGAACCAGAAATTATAGAAGCAACTGAGCCTACAGCAACTATTGAAGTTCCAGAAATTATTGAAGAACCGAAAGTAGAAGCTGTTGAAAAACCAGAAACAACAACAATTGAAGAACCAAAAGTTGTCGCTGAAAAAATAGCTTTCGAACCAATTGTAGAATCAATCGAACCAGCAATACCTGAAACTCAAAAGAAAAAAGAAGCTGTTCAAATTTCTTTTGATGATTTGCTTGGCGGAAAATATACTGATCCACAATTTGTAAAAGTTTCTCCTTCTGATAAAAAACTGAACAACGAACCTATAAAAGCAGAAACTGTTTTTGATTTTCAAAACACAACTGTTCCAGCAGCTTCCCAAACTGTTTTTGAAAAAGAAGAGCCAAAATCAATCACTTTGAATGATAGATTGATAAAAGAAATCACCATCGGTTTAAACGACCGAATTGCATTTGTTAAGCATTTATTTGGCGGAAGCAATGAAGATTACAATCGCGTGTTGAGCCAATTGATCACTTTTGATACCTTTTTGGAAACAAAAGCCTTTATCGACGAAATGGTAAAACCAGATTACAATAATTGGGAAGGAAAAGAAGATTACGAACACCGTTTTATGGAAATCATTGAGAAAAAATTCTTGTCGTTTTAAAACCATATCACATTCACTAAATCCTTTCTTTAAGCAAAAAAAATGTCAAAATTATATATAGTCCCTACTCCAATTGGCAACCTCGAAGACATGACTTTTCGAGCCATTAGGATCCTTAAAGAAGTAGATTTAATTCTAGCCGAAGATACCCGAACAAGCGGAAAATTGCTCAAGCACTTTGAAATTGGCACGCATATGTACAGCCACCACATGCACAATGAGCACAAAACAACCGAGAATTTAATTTCCAGATTGAAAGCAGGCGAAACTATTGCTCTGATCTCGGATGCAGGAACTCCGGCAATTTCAGATCCTGGTTTTTTACTGACTCGCGCTTGTATCGAAAATGGAATTGCTGTCGAATGTTTACCTGGAGCAACGGCTTTTGTTCCAGCTTTAGTCAACAGTGGATTACCAAATGATAAATTTGTTTTCGAAGGTTTTTTGCCTGAAAAAAAAGGAAGACAAACCAGATATCTGGAATTGGCAGAAGAAACCCGCACAATGATTCTGTATGTTTCTCCACATAAATTAGTAAAAACATTGGCTGAATTTATAACCTATTTTGGCGAAGACCGACAAATTTGCGTATCCCGAGAATTATCAAAACTCCATGAAGAAAATGTTCGAGGAACCACAAAAGAAGTGTTGGCTCATTTCGAAAAAACTGCACCGCGTGGCGAAATTGTGGTAAGTGTTGCCGGAAAAACAATAGTGAAAGAAGCTAAGAAAAATAAATTTCAAAAAGAAGAAAATTAAATAATTACATAATGACCATTACTACATTTTTAGAAAAACTAAAACAAACACCAAACACAATTACATTTCCAGAAACAATTGCAGTGATCGAGGAAAATTATGATTTTACTCCAACTGCTTTCCAAAACGGAACTCAGCATAATGAAGCCGGACAAAACTCTGGCTCTTGTAAATTATTCGCTTTCGCAAAATTGCAAAATCTTTCACAAGCAGAAACCTTAGCTTGCTTTGGAGCTTATTATTTCGAAGAAGTCTTGGGAGATCCAGAAGGAACCAATCACCAAAACATCCGTAATTTTATAAAACTTGGTTGGGATGGAATCCAGTTTGAGGGAGAAGCTTTGGTTTTGAAAGCTTAATGTTTTAACACTATGATTCACAAACCTAACAGGTTTTGAAAACCTGTTAGGTTTAATCGAGATTAAACCACTTCCAAATCAACAAACGAAAAAGTTTTCCCACTAAACAATCCTTTATCAGATAATTTTAAATCTGGAATCACCAATAGCGCCATAAAGGAAAGCGTCATAAAAGGAGCTTTCAAATTACTGCCGAGTTCTTTGGCCATGGCATCAATCTCTTCATACAATTTCGCAGCTTCCCAACCGTTTTTGTCGCTCATAATTCCAGCAACAGGCAACGGTAATATTTTACTTTCTGTGTTATTCACAGCACAGACTCCACCTTTGTTTTTGATGATAAGATTGACCGCATTGCAAATTTCCTCATCGGAAGTTCCTACAACCACAATATTATGACAATCGTGCGCTACAGAACTTGCGATAGCGCCTTTTTTCAATTCAAAATTTCTAATAAAAGCAATAGCGGGCTTGGTGTTTTCATAACGATTCACAACTGCCATTTTTAGAATATCATTTTCGGTATCTGACACTATTTTGCCATCAACGATTAATGACGAATGATGAAATTCGTAGGTAATTAATTGTCCTTCTAAAGCTTCAATAACGCGGATTTTTGAGCCTTTTCCAGAGACTTTAAAATCGCTGATTTCTTTGAAATTAATTTTAAAATTATTAGGAGTTTCAAACGGAACGTGTTGCACAAAAGATTCACCGTTTTCAGCAATTAATTGCCCATTAATATACGTTTGAAGCACTTTAAAATCTATTAAATCTTCCACCACTATAAAATCGGCAGCATCATTTTCTTTTAATAAACCCACATTCATTTTGTAATGGTTCACTGGATTTACACAAGCGGCTTGCAGGATTTTAAAAACATCAATTCCTTTTGCGACGGCACGGGCACACAGTGCATTGATATGACTTTCTATCAAATCATCAGGATGCTTGTCATCGGAACAAAACATCATGTTTTCGTAATTTTCATGGAGCAAATCGATTAAGGCTTCAAAGTTTTTGGCAGCACTTCCTTCGCGGATGATGACTTTCATTCCAAGCCTTAATTTTTCTTCAGCTTCTTCAAAAGTAAAACATTCGTGATCTGTATAAATTCCTGCTGAAATGTATTTTTTTAAAGGCTCCCCTCGCAACCCGGGAGCGTGGCCGTCTACAGGTTTATTGAAATGTTTTGCCCATTTGATTTTCTTCAACACCTCATCATCGTTGAATAAAACGCCTGGGTAATTCATCATTTCGGCTAAATAATGAATATCTGGAGAAGCTAATAATGTTTTTATTTCATCCGAATCAATAATCGCTCCAGCACTTTCAAAAGAAGTCGCAGGAACGCAAGACGGAGCTCCAAAATGGAACTTCAGCGGTACTTTTTTACTGTTTTCAATCATATAATAAACTCCTGCAGAACCAAGAACATTCGCAACTTCGTGTGGATCAGAAATCGTTGCCACCGTTCCATGCAGTACAGCAATTTTCGCAAATTCAGAAGGAACAAGCATCGAACTTTCAATATGAATATGAGCATCGATAAATCCCGGCATTATATAGGTTTTTACCTGATGATTTTTCTCTGTTATTGAAATGATTTTTCCGTTTTCAACAGTGATTTCACCACTATAAATACGTTTGTTTTGAATATCAACAATTTGTCCTTGAATTTGCATTTTGATTTAAATTTAAAAAAAGAAGTAATCAAAAGTAACAAATAATAAAGGTTGCTGATATAATAATTTGAAAATAGATATATGCTGAACAAGAATAAAATCGGTAGTTATTTTCTTTGACTGCCAAATTATTTAGCCTTTTTAGTCTAAATTTGTATCGTTTAAAATCCTAATTGTAATTCTCAATCCATAATTTTTATGCGCTGGACCATCAAACCAAAACCTTCGGAAGAAAAGGTAAAAAATCTTGCAAAGGCTTTGAACATTGAGGAATTTATAGCTAGTCTATTAATACAAAGAGGAGTCGAAACTTTCGATCAAGCCAAACAATTTTTCCGCCCAACTTTAGACGATTTGCATGATCCTTTCTTGATGAAAGACATGGATAAAGCTGTACAACGTATAGAAAAAGCAATTGCAAATCAGGAAAATATACTTGTTTTTGGCGATTATGACGTTGATGGAACTACAGCAGTTTCTCTTGTTTCATCATACTTAAAGAGCTATTACCCCAATGTTGCTACCTATATTCCAGACCGTTATGATGAAGGTTATGGCGTCTCTTTCAAAGGAATTGATTTCGCTGACGATAATGGTTTTTCTCTAATTATTGCTTTGGATTGTGGCATAAAATCTATCGATCATGTCGCTTACGCAAAAGAGAGAAACATAGATTTCATTATTTGTGATCACCATCGTCCTGGAGAATTTTTACCAGAAGCTGTTGCAGTTCTAGATCCTAAACGTGAAGATTGCCATTACCCATATGACGAATTATGTGGTTGTGGAGTAGGATTTAAACTCATCCAAGCACTTGGAAGCAACAAAGATCAAACTATTGAAGATTTGGTTTTATATCTTGATTTGGTAGCCACCGCAATTGCTGCTGATATTGTGCCGATAACTGGTGAAAATAGAGTTTTGGCTTATTTTGGGTTACAAGTTATTAATGCAAATCCAAGACCAGGAATCAAAGCTTTGACTCATCAGCTCAAAAAGAAAACCCTTGATATTACTGATGTTGTTTTTATAATTGCACCAAGAATTAATGCCGCTGGCCGAATTAAACACGGTAATCATGCTGTCGAATTATTAACCGAATTTAATTTTGAACAAGCACAACAATTCGCTTCTGAAATTGAACAATACAATTCTGATCGAAAAGATCTTGATAAAACCATTACTAAAGAAGCACTTCAACAAATAATTCAGAACCGAGAAGAGAAAAATTTTACTACGGTTGTTTTTCACGAAGATTGGCACAAAGGCGTAATCGGAATTGTGGCATCTCGATTAATCGAAACGTATTATCGCCCTACTTTAGTTTTCACTAAAAGTGGCGATAAATATGCAGCTTCGGCACGATCTGTAAAAGGATTTGATGTGTATAATGCTTTGGAAGCCTGTTCAGAACATTTAGAACAATTTGGCGGTCATATGTATGCGGCAGGAATGACTTTAAAAGAAGAAAATTATTTAGCATTCAAAAATGCCTTCGAAAAAGTAGTTCAGGAAACGATTCATCCCGATCATTTAACTCCCGAAATTACTGTCGATGCCGAAATAAATTTCACAGATATAACTCCAAAATTAACCCGGATTTTAAAACAATTTGAGCCTTTTGGTCCTCAAAATATGACGCCAGTTTTTTTAACCAAAAAAATAAAAGATACGGGTTATGCCAAAACATTAGGATCTGAGGATGAACATTTAAAATTATTTGTAAAACAAAACAACTCCGAAGGCCTAAATGCTATTGGTTTTGGGTTGGGAAATAAAATAGATCTAACTCGCAATCAAAAAGAATTTGATGCCATCTATTGCATCGATGAAAATGAATGGAATGACAAAACAACCATTCAATTAAGATTAAAAGACATTAAATAAAATAGAAGTATGAAAAAGAAAAATGACCCATATGCAGCACTGAGATTTAAAGAATTCAATACGTTTTTACTAATCCGTTTTGCAATGGTTTTTGCCTGGTCGATGCAGTTTGTCATCATAGAATGGGAAGTTTACAGAATTACAAAAAGTGCATTATCACTAGGTATTATTGGCTTAATGGAAATCATTCCAGCTATAGCCGTTTCTTTATTCGCAGGTCATTTTGTCGATCAAAATGAAAAAAAGGGTCTTTTATCCAAATGTATTTTGGGATTTTCGGTTATTAGTTTGGGATTATTTTTAATCACTTGGCCGATAGTGACAACTGGAATACCTAACAATGTTATTTTATATATTATTTATTTTTTGGTTTTCTTGGGGGGAATTGTTCGCTCGTTTTTAGGCCCGACTGTTTTCTCTCTTTTGGCATTAATTGTTCCAAAAAAAGCATATTCCAACGCAGCCACTTGGAGTAGTTCTGTTTGGCAAGTGGGTTCCGTAGTTGGTCCAGCGGTTGCTGGTTTCTCCATTCATTTAATTGGAGTTCATTGGTCAATGTGCATAGTTCTCGCGTGTTCACTTTTTGCTTTAATAATACTGACTCAAATTGAAAAAAAACCAATTTTAAATCCAAAAATTGGAGAACCCGTAATGGACAGTTTAAAAGAAGGAGTCAAATTTGTTTTCAACAACAAAGTCATTTTAAATGCCTTGACTCTAGATATGGCAGCCGTTTTGTTTGGAGGAGCCGTAGCATTATTGCCCATTTTTGCTTTGGATATTTTAAAAGTGGGACCACAAGGCTTTGGCTTTTTAAGGGCTGCTCCAGCTGTTGGTGCTATTTTGACCATGTTTTTTGCCGCTTATGTTCCTTTGAATAAAAATGCTGGAATGAAATTATTGACCGCTATCTTTTTGTTTGGTGTGTCCATCATCATATTTGGACTTTCAACAAGTTTTTGGATTTCGCTTTTAGCACTATTTTTTAGTGGAGTTGTCGATGGAATTTCGATGGTTATCCGACAAACAATTTTACAGCTTAAAACTCCCGATCATATGCGAGGCCGTGTAGCTTCGGTAAATTCAATATTTGTGGGTTCATCAAACGAGTTGGGTGCTTTTGAAAGCGGATTGACAGCTAAATTGATGGGAACTGTAACTGCTGTAGTATTTGGAGGCAGCATGACACTTATTATTGTGCTTTTTACTGGATTTATATCTCCTGAATTTAGAAAATTAGATTTGCAAAAAGATTTGGAAGAGCATGAAAACCACAAATAATTTGCTCTTTATTCTGGCAAAAACTAATAGATAAAATGAAACAGAACTCGTTAAAAAATAAATTTACAGCTCTTTTCAAACAAGGATTAAGCCCGATACAACTTAGCGAAAGCATTATTGTATCGGGTTTATTTTCTATAATTCCGATTCTTGGTGTAAGCACTTTTATCCTGACAACCTTGTCCATAAAAAGAAAATTGAATTTACCAATAATGATCGCCATAAGCTACGTGATGTGGCCGATACAAGTCTTATTGATAATTCCTTTCATAAGAATTGGAGAATTTATTTTTTCGGTTCCTTCAACACCACATACTGTCGAGGAAATCATCAGTTCTTTTCAAAATAGTTTTTTTCAAACATTAAGTCACCTTTCATTTGAACTGTTGTGTGGATTAGGTGGTTGGTTTTTTACAGCGATTCCTGTTTCTTTTGGAATTTATCTGGTCGTGCTTATATTTTTGAAGAAACTGATCAAATAATTTCCTTTAACCCATTGGATGAAATTCTAAAAATGAAAAAAATTAACCACATAGAAACATAGATTTAATAGCAAATCATTAAGGAACGAATAGAAATAGCACACTATTTTCCACATAGCCAATCTATGTGAGAAGTGAAACGGTTATCTAACTCTTTTTTAAAACTATAAATTCTATGTCTCTATGTGGTAAAAAATAATTTCACCCAACGCGTTTTCCTTTATTCTAAAACGCCGATATTCGATTTATTAGAATATGTCATTCAAACCTCAACAAAAACAACAATTCTCAATTACTTAACAGTTATTTTTAATTATGTAAATATATTTTAGATTTACGTTTAAAAAAGTATATTTACCTCGATGAAAAAAATAACAATCCTTTTTGCTATCGCAGCTTTGTCCCTTTTATTGACAAACTGTACCAATAAATCAGACGAATATATTGATCCTCGAGGAACCGATTATACAGGTTCTGAAAGTTGTGTTCAATGTCATAAAGCCCAATCTGAATCTGCTTTTCACAGTTCGCATCATTTGGCAACATCTCCAGGAATTAAAGAAAATATTTTAGGACATTTTGAAAATGGTCATAATGTTTTCGTCTATGACAAAAACACAAAAGTTGTCATGGAAGAACGCAACGATTCGCTTTATCAGGTTTTGTATAAAAATAACAAAGAAATGGAAGCTTATGCTTTTGACATTATATTCGGGACTAAAAATGCACAAACTAGTGGCTTTTGGAAAAATCATCACGTTTATGAATTACCGATTTCGTATTATAAAGCTATAAATAATTGGGCTACAAGTCCAACTTATCCAGCTAATAAACCTGTTTTTGACAGGAAAATATTGAAAGAATGTTTTTCTTGTCACACTTCAAACATCGCTAGCCGATACGTTACTACGACCAGCACCGAAAATGAGAAAAATAACACGTTTATGGGAATGGATGTTGAAGCTTTTATGAACAAAAAGACTCTGATTTATGGAATTGATTGCGAACGTTGCCATGGTCCGGCAAAAGAGCATGTACAAAAGCATTTGAAGTTCCCGGATTTAAAGAAAGCCCAAAACATGATTTCTTTTAAGAATCTAAGCAGGCAACAACGAATAGATGCTTGCGCCTTGTGCCATTCCGGTAACGATCAAACTAAGTTGAAATCCCGATTCCAATACAAACCAGGCGAAAGTCTTGTCGATTATTTTATGGAAAATCCAAAATCAAGAGACAGTTTACATTTTGATGTACATGGAAATCAACTTGGGTTGCTTTCGCAAAGCAAATGTTTTAAGAAAAGCCAAACTATGGATTGTATCACATGCCATAATCCTCACCAGGATGCGCCACAAAATAATATGACTTATTCTAAAATTTGCATGAGTTGTCATCAAGATGCTAAACACAGCGAGACAATTTTAAAAACAAAATTAATGGTAGCCAATAATTGCGTCGAATGTCATATGCCAAAACAGGATTCTAAAGCAATAACCTTTCAACAATCAAACTCAGCAACTATGAATAGTTATTCTTTAAGAACACATAAAATTGCTGTTTATCCTTCGGCTAAAAAATAGCTCACAAAAAACAAGGTTCATTAAGTTTTTAATCCTTAATGAACCTTAATTTCTTATTGATAAAATTCAATATTTATTTTTCGAATGTCTTCAATTCAAAAGTTTCTCCATCAAAAACGCCGTAGGTAAAATAAGTGATCCAATCGCCTAAATTAACGTATTCGGCATTTTCGCCAACTGATTTAATCATTGGCAAATGACGGTGACCAAAAACCAAGTAATTATAATGTTTGGTTTCCAGTTTTCTTTTAGAATAAAGAATAAGCCACTCGTTATCATCTCCTAAAAATTTCACATCTTCGGAACCAGAAATGAGTTTATTTTTAACCGAAAGATGTTGCGCCAATTTTACTCCAATATCTGGGTGAAGCCAGCGGTACAACCATTTGGAGAATGGATTGGTGAATACTTTTTTCATTCGTTTGTAACCTTTATCGCCTGGACCTTTTCCGTCGCCATGACCGATGAGGAAGGTTTTTCCGTTGATAGTGTATTCTTGATTGTCGTGAAATACGGGAATATTAAGTTCTGTTTCAAAATAATCTTCCATCCATAAATCATGGTTACCAACGAAGAAATAAATTGGGATTCCGCTGTCGCGAATTTCGGCTAATTTGCCCAAAACACGAACAAATCCTTTGGGAACAACGGTTTTATATTCGAACCAAAAATCAAATAAATCACCCAAAAGGAAAATAGCTTCGGCATCTTTTTTGGCTTCGTCAAGCCAGGCAACAAATTTTTGTTCTCTTGGAAAACTCAATTCGGGAGTTGGCGCTCCAAAATGCTGATCAGAAGCGAAATATATTTTTTTGTTATTTGATAATTGCATGAACTAAGTGTAGATTATTGATTATCGCTTGCAAACCATTCGGCAAATGATGATTCGGTTTCCTGAAGTTTTAAAGAAAAAAGCTGAATGTTTTTGGGTAATCTGCTGATGATTCTTTGCGAAAAATCGACTACCATATTCTCACTTGTTGGTTGATAATCTACCAATATTACGTGATGTCCTCGGCTTTTTAACTCAGCTGCCAATTCAACGTGAGGAGTAGTTTGATTGAAAACAGTGGCATGATCGAATTGATCGACAATCTCTTCTTTTACGATTTTTTTTAAATCAGAAAAATCAATGACCATTCCAAACTTTACATTATTGCGGTCGGTAATAGGTTTTCCGATCACTGTAACCGATAATTTGTAACTATGACCATGCACATTTTTACACTTCCCATCATAACCATACAAAGCGTGACCTGTTTCAAAATTAAATTGTTTGGTAATTCTAATATTGCTCATTGAAATTCTATTTAGGGTGCAAATTTAATGAATTCGTATGAGAAATGGGTACTTAAAAAGTGTGTTTCAAACTTCTGAAGCCCTAGCCCTGATGGTAGCGGCATCCTCTTGTGGCGGGGTTCGCCATAAGAGATATAGCGTACAGCAGGAATCAGCTCCTAATAATTCTTAAAAATATTTCGATTACAGTAAATATAATTGTTATTTTGTAGAATAAAATTGTAACGCATTATGTTCAAAAAACATTTTAAATATATTCCTTTTTTGCTGCTGATTTTTTTTGTGAGCTGTGCCAAAAGAGGTTCTATTACCGGTGGTTTGAAAGATACCATTGCTCCCACGTTGAAAGCTAGTTACCCTGAGAATTATTCGACCAAATTTAGTGCGAAAAAAATCAAACTTACTTTTGACGAAAATGTCAAAATTAAAGACCTTAACAAACAATTGATTATTTCGCCTCCTATGAAAAATGAGTTGCTTGTACTCCCAACGACTCCGACAAAAGTTATTACCATTACGATAAATGATACGTTGCAGCCTGATACGACTTATAGCCTGAATTTTGGGCAAAGTATAGCTGATAATAATGAGGGGAATCCGTATAACCAATTTAAATATGTTTTTTCGACTGGGGATTATATTGATTCGTTGGCTCTTGGTGGGCGAATAAAAGATGCACATGACAAAGAAGTAGCTAATTTTGTGTCGATTATGCTGTATGAAGCGAATGAAAAATTTAATGATTCGACTATTTACAAGGAAAATCCGCGCTACGTAACGAATACTTTGGATAGTTTGAAAACATTTCGATTGGAGAATCTGAAAGCTGGAAAGTATTTTCTATTGGCTATAAAAGACAATAACAAAAACAACAAATTCAACCCGAAAACAGAACTAATCGGGTTTAATAAACAAGTTTTGACGATACCGAATGACACGGTTTTTGAATTAGAATTGTTCAAAGAAGTGTTACCATTAAAAATTAACAAACCAAGTCAAGCTTCGGGTAACAGGGCGATCATTGGGTATGAAGGAAATCCGAAAAGCAATGGGGAATTACCAAAGTTTACATTGAAAAATAAAGACGAAATAGTTCCTTCTATAATTACAAAATTAGACAAAAAAGATTCTTTGCAGATTTGGTTCAAACCGCTAAAAGCGGATTCATTGTCGCTACATATTGAAAAAGATAAATATGTGAAGGACTATAACTTTAAAATCAGAAAGCAAAAAAATGACACTTTGAGCATTAAATCGCTTCAGGGTGGTTCGTTAAATTTTAGAGACCGATATACATTAGAGTCCAGTCTTCCGTTGGTGAAATTTGACCAAACAAAAATGACGCTTATTAACAAAGACTCTGTGGCTGTTCCATTTACGACTGCTTATGATGAATTTCTGCAGCAAATGTATATAGATTTTAAAAGTGAGGAAGCTCAGAAATATACTTTCAAGATGATGCCGGGAGCTGTTACCGACTTTTTTGAAAAAAGCAATGACACTTTAACCTTTAAAACAAATACTCAAAATTTATCTGATTTTGGTAATCTCTTTATTACGCTAAAAAATGTAAAACGTTTTCCCGTTATCATCGAATTAACTGATGAAAAAGGAACTGTTGTAAAAGCAAGTCAATACACGGAATCCAAAACCGATATTGAGTTTAATTTGCTTGAACCAAGCGTGTACACGATTCGGGCCATTTATGACGACAATAAAAACAAAGAGTGGGATACTGGAAGCTATTCTGAAAAACGCCAGGCCGAAGAAGTCATATATTTTTCTAAAGAAATAAATCTCCATGCCAATTTTGACTGGCAGGAAACTTTTGATTTGAGCATTCCGTATACTCCGGAAGTCAAGAAGAAAAAACCTAAGGAAAACGAAAAAAAGAAAAAGAGCTCATTTTAGCACAAAAGAATCACGATCATTTAAAAAATTGAATTTTTTTCTGGCTAAAAGTTGTTCGGCTTTGTTTAATTCAACGATAAAAACACCTTTGGCTTCAATTGGTTCCAAGATATAATTTCCAATGAAATCGACCACTTGGGAATGTCCGTTGTATTCTAGTTTGTAATCATCTTGGCCAATTCTGTTCACGCCAATTGTGTAGCTCATGTTTTCGATAGCGCGCGCTTTGAGTAAAGCATCCCAAGCCTGGATTCTTGAACTTGGCCAATTGGCAACATAAATTAGCAGATCATAATCTTCTACATTTCGGGCAAAAACCGGAAAACGCAAATCATAACAAACCAGAGGACAAATTTTCCAGCCTTTATATTCAATGATTAATTTGTCGTTGCCCGATTTATATATCTGATCTTCACCAGCGAGCGTAAACAAATGTCGTTTGTTATAAAACTGTATTTCACCAGACGGAAAAACAAACAGTAATCTGTTATAATAACTATCATTTTCTTTGATAACTAAACTCCCTGTAATGGCAATGTTTTTGGCTTTTGCCAAAGATTGTAACCACAAAACCGTTTCGCCTTGCATGTCTTCTGCGACAGTTTTGGGTTGCATTGTAAAGCCTGTAGAAAACATTTCCGGAAGTACAACTAAATCAACATCCTGATCAAGAGCATTCATTTTTTCATCGAAATGGCTTCGGTTAGCAGTTGGGTTTTCCCAAAATAAAGAGGATTGGACGAGTGCTATTTTCATATTATAAAATTAGTGAAATTTTGAGATATAAAAACTGTACGAAAACACAAGGACTAATGTTTTAGATTGTAGATTTCTATTAAGACAAAAATTTAATTTACTTAAAAATCATCAGCATTATTAAGTTATCAGTTTTTTTAATCATTGCCGAAAACGTTATAGCTTCATTTTCAGGATGTTATTGTCAATATCTCTTGTTTTATTCAGAAAAAATGATTTATTTTAACGAATTAACAATCCATATCTTAAATAACTATTAATATGTTAAAAGAGTTTTCATACAAACAATTTGGCAATTTGAACTTCGGAGATCAGAATATTGAAGAGGAAACATTGGTTAAAATTGGAAATCATATTAAAATTTTGTTTCTGCCTAAACAGAGTAAAGTTCAAATAGATTTCCAAGAGTTTGAAATTGAAACGGATTCTTTACTGTTTATCAATCCAAATGTAGTTATTAAACCAAATGGTAACGAAACAAGAGGGGAATCGTTATTGCATTTTAACAGAGATTTTTATTGTATTGAGCTTCATGACCAAGAAGTGGCTTGTGACGGAATATTGTACAATAATGTTTTTGAAGTTCCATTTGTCAAATTGAATGAAAGCCAGTCGATGGAAATCAAAAGAATTATTGAAGAAATCCAATCGGAAATGAAAAATGAGGATGCAAATACAGAAGAAATGTTGCGAACCTTATTAAAACTGATCATTGTAAAAGCAACCAGAATTTGGAAACAGCAACATCTATTGGACGAAGATGAACAACAATCCGATATTAATTTCCTTAGAAAGTTCAGCAAATTGGTAGAACAACATTACAAAACACATCATACAGTTGCAGATTATGCTGAAATGTTATTTTTAACTCCAAAAAACCTCAGCAAAAAAATAAGTCTGGTGAGCAAAGAAACTCCAAACGATATTATAAAAAACCGAATTATCTT
>NZ_DATIDY010000130.1:0-27603 GCF_035456085.1 Flavobacterium sp. | reverse complement strand
GTTTTGTCGGTCATGATTGTTTTTGGAGAACTTCCAAAAAAATCTTCCAAAGCATAATCCATCGGTTTTAAACCAGTAGTTTTTGATTCAAAAGTAAAACGGTGGTCGTTTGTAACATCTCCTACTTCATACATTGGAGAACGTTCTCTATCAGCAATTCTATGTAAAATATCCACATTTTCTTTGCCAATAACCAATCCCATTCTTTCCTGAGATTCGTTACCGATGATTTCTTTAGCAGAAAGCGTTGGATCTCCAACTGGTAATTTGTCCAAATCAATTAAACCTCCGGTTTCTTCGACCAATTCCGAAAGACAGTTCAAGTGTCCGCCGGCACCGTGATCGTGAATCGAAACGATTGGGTTGTTATCACTTTCTACCAATCCACGAATGGCATTGGCTGCACGTTTTTGCATCTCAGGGTTGGAACGTTGTATAGCATTCAACTCAATTCCTGAACCGAAAGCTCCTGTATCTGCTGAAGAAACCGCAGCTCCGCCCATTCCAATTCTATAATTTTCACCACCCAGAATAACGATTTTATCTCCTTCTTGTGGTTTATGTTTTTTAGCTTGGTCTCATTTTCCGTAACCAATTCCGCCCGCCTGCATGATTACTTTGTCGTAACCTAATTTGCGGTTGTTCTCCTCGTGTTCAAAAGTTAAAATCGAACCTGTAATAAGCGGTTGTCCAAATTTATTTCCAAAATCTGATGCTCCGTTTGAAGCTTTGATCAAGATGTCCATAGGAGTTTGGTACAACCATTTTCTTTCTGCAACACCATTTTCCCAATTTCTATCACTTGCTAAACGAGAATAGGAAGTCATATAAACCGCAGTTCCCGCCATTGGTAATGAACCTTGTCCACCAGCCAAACGGTCACGAATTTCTCCTCCTGAACCTGTAGCAGCACCATTGAAAGGCTCTACAGTTGTTGGGAAATTATGAGTTTCTGCTTTTAATGAAATAACGGAATCAAATTCTTTTACTTCATAAAAATCAGGTTTGTCGGCTGATTTTGGTGCAAATTGTTGAACTCTAGGACCTTTTACAAAAGCGACATTATCTTTGTATGCCGAAACAATGTCGTTCGGGTTTTCTTGAGATGTTTTTTTGATTAATTTGAAAAGTGATGTCTCTTTTTCTACACCATCAATTACAAAAGTTCCATTGAAAATTTTGTGACGACAGTGTTCTGAATTGGCTTGAGAGAAGGCAAAAATCTCAGAATCGGTTAATTTTCTTCCGAGCTTTTTAGCCAAATTATCTAAATATTGTTCTTCTTCTTCACTTAAAGATAAACCTTCAGATTTATTGTAAGCAGCAATGTCATCAATTTCTAAAATAGCTTCCGGCTGAATATGAATCGTGTATAAATCTTGATTCAACTCGGTATATTTTTGCGAAAGCATTGGATCAAAATCAGTGAAATCTTCCGTTACTTTTTGAAATTCTTCGATGCGGATGATTCCTGAAATCCCCATGTTTTGGGTAATTTCAACCGCATTGGTACTCCAAGGAGTGATCATTGCGGCACGAGGTCCAACAAAAAAATCCGTCAACACGGATTTCTCTATTTTATTTGCATCGGCAAAAAGCCAGTTGAGTTTTGAAATGTCTTGAGCTGAAATTTCGTTTTGCGTTTGTACGGCAAAAACAGTTTTGCTTTGGTTTTCAAAGAAATGGATCATTGTTGTGTGGTTAGGTTTATTTAACGGTGCAAATTTAGGTTAAATAAATAGTAAGCGCAAATTTGAAATCGAACTCTTTTGAAAAAATGAAAGTATCAAATGAACAAGGAAAATTGCTTCGGTAATTCGCTTTTGCTTGGGTCGAAGATTATAGTCTTTTAGAACGAAATCATCCAGTTTTGTCATTCCGAAGGAATCTCATGTTGGTTAGTCACATTGCTGAGATTCCTTCGGAATGACAATATTGTGTGAAGAATAATTTGCGTATTTGCGGTTAATTTTATTTGCTTTTCGGAAAAGGTTTACTCTGGTAAGCTCCTAAATCCGGCGGTAAAGTTCTTGTGATTCCCAGAATATCCAACGGAATTAAATAAGCAGGATTTCCTTTTGCGAAAGCGGGAGAACTATCCTCAATATTGAAATTATTGATATTTGGATTAAAGAATTTTGGATCCTTATTAAGGATAATTGCGTTGTAATGTACAGGGTCTGTTTCAAATTGATAAAGCGGATCGTTTGTTTTGTTAGATTTTATCAAACAGTTATTGAATTGATATTCAAAACCTGAGGTTGTTTTTTTGTCCAAACGCATTTCATTAGAATAGGAACCGTAAATAATGCAATTGTTGAAAGTAGCTGCTGTCAAATCCTGTGATTCTGGTGTGGCTCCTGTAATATAATTGCTAATGTAAAGACTTAATTGTTCTGGACTTGACCAATTGTTGTTGAAAGTACAGTGTGTGAATTTATAATTTCCTCCATAAGTACAAGCTAAACTTGCTTGTCCAGTGTAATTGATTACTATATTTTCTCCGTTGATTAAAGCATTTTTTCCTTGAATTCCATAATGAGTACAATTGTAAATCTGAGTGTTTTTTATAGATGTGGTTGTTCCATTATTGCCATCAATTAATAATCCAACCGTTGCATTTTTTAAGGTAAGATTTTGAATTTTATTATTTGTACTTCCTTCCTGAAGCCAAACCGTTCCCCATTGTCCTGGAATAAAAGCAAAATCAGGCTGTTGTCGGTCGCTGTTAAAAACAACTTCGTTTTCAAGTTTATCTGTTGCAGAAGTTGTCCCATTTATTTGAAGTGAGGAATTTTTGGAAACAATAAGTCCGGAATTGGCATGAAAATACACTCGTGCTCCAGGATCAAAAGTTACGGTTTCGCCCTCGGGAACGGCGGCATATCCGTAAATTACATAAGCTTTTTTGTTTGTAAAATGAAGTTCGTTGCCGTGAATAGGATCGTTTTTATCTAAATAAAAACCTTCAACTTTTTCGTCGCCAATAGGAAGTGTTTCGGTTGTTCCGTCGCTATTTTTATTTGGATATAACAAAATGGCATCTTGTACTAAAGTAACTAATTCCACTTTTTGAAGATTGGCGCCACTGTCAAATTCAATTTGGTCAGTGTATAAAAATTCTGCGGGCGTAGTGGCGTCGCTTTCAACTGTTGTTTCTATAAAAATATACAAACTATCTTTGGCTAACAATGTTACATTTTCGAACATTTTTCCTTGATTTCCCTGAACTCCGTCAATAGACATTCTGTACTTTGAATTAAGTCCTTTGTTGAATTTTATAACTGGAATATTGATGTCGTTTTTCGAATGATTATATACTTTTAACGAATAGGTGTTTGAACTTAAATTGGTAAAAACGGTGTCTAAATAAACCGTATCTTTTGAAAAAGTCAATTGACCTGTACTGGCTGTGGTGTCAAAATCACTTCGGCATGAGCAAAAAGAAAGTAGAATTCCAACTAAAAGTAATATTATGCGAGGCATTTGGTTTTATTTTTTTTGTAAAAATAGCGATAAATTGTATTTAAGATTAAAAAAAGGGGATTGATGATTTTAAGAATTTAATCAAGGGAGAAACTTTGTAATCCGCGGCAACTTTAATTTAGTCTATTTGGCAATTTGTAATGATATTATTCTTTTTAGAATTATCAATTTAGCGTATTTTTACAATCTTTAAAATTAAAATATGATAATGGATAAAGTAAAAATACTTCAATACTGCAATGAGTTTTCAAAAAACACTTTGATGGAAACTTTAAAAATCGAGTTCATAGATGCAGGTGAGGATTTTCTTGTTGCTAAAATGCCTGTAAATTCAGCTGTACATCAACCTATGGGACTGTTGCATGGAGGGGCTTCGGTGGCTTTGGCGGAAAGTGTTGGAAGTGCTGCTTCTCATTTTTTTATTGATGCTAAAAATCAAGAAGTGCGTGGTATTGAGATTTCGGCTAATCATTTAAAAAGTATTCGAGAAGGCATAGTTTTTGGAACTGCACGAGTTATCCATAAAGGCAAAAGCATTCATCTTTGGGAAATAAAAATTACGGACGAAGCTGGGAATTTAATTTCGCTTTGCAAATTGACTAATATGGTTTTGACCAAAGAAAATAAGTGATAATGAGTGAATTTTTTTCTAAAATAAAACAACATAAAGAACAAAATCTGCCTTTTGTACTTTATTCCAAACCCAATTCTAAAGCAATAATTGCGCTTTTGCAGCAAGATGATGTTTTGCATACCGTTTCGGATTTTACTGAAAAAGGGTTTGTTTTTGCTTCTTTTGATGAAAAGCAATTAATTCTCATTCCAGAAAATGAGTCGGAAATAATAACTTCTAAGCAGATTAATGTTGAAGCTGATTTCAATGAAATAAATGATTTTAGCTTGAATGTTGAAGCCAAAAAACAATATGAAAGTTTAGTAGCCAAAGGAATTCAGGCAATTGAAAATGAAGAATTCAAAAAAGTGGTTTTATCCAGAAGTGAAAGTGTTGATTTGGCAGAATTTGATTTTGTAATTACTTTTCGGCAATTAACTCAATTGTATCCAACTACTTTTTGTTATTGTTTTTATCATCCAAAAATTGGTTTTTGGATGGGCGCAACACCCGAACAGTTATTGAAAGCCTATGGAAATGCATTTGAAACCACTGCTTTAGCCGGAACACAGAAAGCCAATTCGGAAGCCGAAATTTTGTGGCAACAAAAAGAAAAAGACGAACAGCAATATGTAACCGATTTTATTGTAAAAAGGCTTCGTGAAGTGGCATTGTCTGTGAAGGTTTCAGAACCATATAGTTTGAAAGCTGGAACAATTTGGCATATTAAAACAGATATTTCGGGAGTTTTAAATGAAAACTCAACATTAATAGAAGTTATAAAAACACTACATCCAACGCCTGCTGTTTGTGGTTTGCCTAAAAAGAAAGCCAGAGCTTTTATTGTAGAAAATGAGAATTACGACCGCACTTTTTATACCGGTTTTTTGGGGGAATTAAATAGCAGTTTTTCGTCAATCGAGGTTAGTTCTGATTTATTTGTAAATTTAAGAAGTATGCAGATTAAAAATGATAAAGCCATTTTGTACATGGGATGCGGGATTACCAAAGAAAGTATTCCCGAAAAAGAGTGGGAGGAAAGCGTTAATAAATCGATGACGATGAAAAGGGTTTTAAAGATAAAGAATTAAAGATTGCAGAAAAACAATTATCAAACTGCAGAATAATATAGGAAAGTAAAAAAGCTAACAGCTAATAGCAAAAAGCAAAAAAAATGAAATTAGATATACTTGCATTTGGAGCACATCCAGACGATGTAGAATTAGGATGTTCAGGAACTATTTTAAAAGAGATTTCTTTGGGCAAAACAGTTGGTATTATTGATTTGACTAGAGGTGAACTAGGAACTCGTGGTTCTGCTGAAATTCGGGACAAGGAAGCTAATGATGCTGCAAAAATATTAGGCGTTTCGATTCGTGAGAACTTAAATATGCGTGATGGTTTTTTTGTAAATGATGAAAAGCATCAATTAGAAATTATAAAAATGATTCGGAAATACCAGCCAGAAATTGTGTTGTGTAATGCAATAGACGATAGACACATTGATCATGCAAAAGGAAGCAAATTAGTATCTGATGCATGTTTTCTTTCAGGTTTGATGCGGATTGAAACTGAACATGAAGGCGTAGTTCAGAAAGCATGGAGACCAAAGGTGGTTTATCATTATATTCAATGGAAAAATATAGAACCTGACTTTGTTGTTGATATAACAGGATTTACTGATACTAAAATCAAAGCTATTTTGGCTTATGGTTCTCAATTTTATGATCCTAATTCAAAAGAGCCAGAATCGCCAATTTCAAGTAAAAACTTTTTGGAAAGTCTCAATTATCGCTCCAGGGACTTAGGAAGGTTAACCGGCGTAGAACATGCCGAAGGTTTTACAGTTGAAAGATATTTGGCTGTCAATAGTTTAGGGGATTTGAAGTGAAAAAGTTGAATTTTTTTTAATTTTTTGTTTGCAGAAGTGAACATTTGTTCTATCTTTGCAACCGCTAAGCAGAAATGGTGGTTGTAGCTCAGCTGGTTAGAGCATCGGTTTGTGGTGCCGAGGGTCGCCGGTTCGAACCCGGTCATCCACCCAAAATGGCAAAAGCCTCGAAGTAATTCGGGGCTTTTTTTGTACAATAAATTTTCTTTCCACTTCGCCCTATTGGCACTCCTCCCAGCGGGCAAGTTTTAAACGTTAATAAAGGTTGATATTTGTTGATTTTAATTTGAATTTTGTATTTTAGAAATTGATTAGAGATTTGATTTTCTAATATTTATAAACTAATAATATTTAAAATTCTATGGGAACATTTTTAATTAACAAAAGAAAAAATGATGAGTTTCAATTTGTGTTGAAAGCTGGAAATGGACAAGTTATTTTATCAAGTGAAAGTTATTCGACTAAAGGAGCTTGTGAAAACGGAATCGAATCGGTTAGAAAAAACTCTCAGGATGACAACCGATTTGAAAAGTTAGAAGCGAAAAACGGTAAATTATATTTCAATCTTAAGGCTTCCAATGGTCAAATTATTGGTAGTAGTGAAATGTACGAATCGGCTGCCTCCCGTGATAATGGAATTGAATCTGTTAAGAAAAATGCTCCCGATGCTGATATAAAAGAGGATTTGTAAAAGGATTTGTATTTGATATATAAAAAAAGCTTCTAAACCAATTTAGAAGCTTTTTTGTTGGGCTTATGTTGTATGCGAGAGGGATAGGAGCAATCCGCCGCGGCGGAGCGGATAGCCCGACCGCATCCTGGTAAAAGGGCGTATATGCGTAAAGTTGATTAGCCCTTTTATCAGGATGTGGTCTCGCCCAAATGAATTTTAGCAAACACATAAAAAAAACCGCCAAAATATAATTAAGGCGGTTTGAGTTTGAATGAAATTTATTTTAACTAAACAATTTCAATTTTTTATTATTTCTGAATTGGTTTGTCAACTACAATTCTTTCTGGTCTGTTGGCCAAATCCCAAGCGATTACAAATGCTAATTGCGTTCTTTTTGCTAAAGCGTCGAATTCTATTTTGCTAACTTCATCCGATTTTTGGTGATAATCGGCGTGTACACCGTTGAATAGGAATACGGCTGGAATACCGAATTTAGCAAAATTATAATGATCTGAACGCTCATAAAAATGATTTGGATCTTTTGGATCATTGAACTTGAAATCCAAATCAAGCTTGGTGTATTTATCATTTTGTGCAACGGTAATATTGTGTAAATCGGTGGATAATCGATCAGCACCAATTACATATACATAATTGTTGGTATTAGGATGATCAAAATCGCGGCGACCAATCATGTCAATGTTGATATCAGCTACAGTATTTGCAATAGGAAACAGTGGGTGTTCAGAGTAAAAGCGAGACCCGTGTAAACCATGCTCTTCGCCAGTTACGTGAAGAAACAATAGGGATCGTTTTGGCCCGTGACCTTCTTTTTTTGCTTTTTGGAAAGCTTCGGCAATTTGTAAAATAGCGACGGTGCCAGAGCCATCGTCATCGGCACCGTTATAAACTTCTCCATTTTTTACTCCTACGTGATCATAATGAGCCGAAATAACTACTACTTCTTCTGGTTTTTCAGAACCTTCAATATAAGCCCAGATATTTTCTGAATCGGGTAGATTTTCATTGCGTCTCGCATTTAAGTACGAAGCTGGAATGGGTTGGTAATAATTAGTCGCTCCTTTTGGAAAGGCTATTTTACTTTTTTTGTATTGTTCGATAAGGTAATTACCAGCTTTTTTTTGCCCTTTTGATCCAGTGTCACGACCTTCCATTTCATCGGAAGCAACTATAGTAAGTTTGGTTTTTAAATCTTTGGCTGTTATGGTATTCATGAACTTTGTTGGATCATCGTTATTGACAGCTTTTTTTTGTGCAAAACAGTTTATAGCTGTAATAAATACAACTAAGGTTAAGACTTTTTTCATTTAGAATTCAGGGTTTTTTATGTTTAAAATTTGAAATTTAAGACTAATCGGCAAGTACTACTTTTTCAATACTTCGTTTAAGAATAGTTTTAAATGTTCGAAAGATCTTTTGGCGGCTAGTTCGTTATAAGCGGCTCCTTTTGAATTATCATTACCTGATTCAGGATTTGTAAACGAGTGAACAGCATTAGCATAATAAATCATTTGCCAATCGGCTTTGGAATCTTTCATTTCTTTTTGGAAAGCAGCAATTTCCTCTTTGGATTCAAAAGGATCATCGGCTCCATGGCAAACCAATACTTTGGTAGTAATGGGTTCTGTAGGTCTTGATCCATCTTTGCCTAATCCACCATGAAAGGAAACGACTCCTTTTACATTCAAATGTCCGCGAGCGGCTTCAAGTACGCCAGTTCCTCCGAAGCAATAACCAATGGCTACTATATTATCTGCATTTGCACCTGCAGCAATTAATTGTTGTAAGGCTAATGAAATTCGTTTTTGGTAGGCTGCAAAATCCTTTTTGTAAGATCCGGCAATTTTTCCGGCTTCACCATCATTTGTTGGATAATTTCCTTCGCCATAAATATCGGCTATAAAAACATAATATCCCAATTTAGAAAGTCTTTCAGCAGTGTCTTTGGATAATTTGTCAATTCCTTTCCAGGCGGGTAAAATTAGAATTCCTGGTTTTTGAGTACTGTTTTTTAAAGGAGCAATTTTAAAACCATTGAGAACCTGATTTCCATCTTTGTACTGTACTGGTTTTAATTGGCTAAATGATTGAAATGCAGTTAAAAGCATTGTTAGGATTATTAGTTTTAAATTTTTCATAGCGTTATTTTTTTACAAATTTTTACAAATATCAGAATAAATAATTGATTTAATAATTTTAAAACTAGATAATTAAATCAGGAATTACTGATTGAAAATTAAAAACTTGAAGGTCGAAACGAATTTATTTTGTAACGGTATTTTCGTCACAGATTAAACAATTAAAGGATTTAATCTGTGAAATCAATGCAAATTTAAAAACTTAGTAGCCTACCTTTTACAAATTAACATTCCTTTTAAAAGCGCAGCCCAATTCTATTAATGATTCGGTTTTGGAAATTCCGGGAATAGAGTCGATTTTTTCATAGAGTAATCGTCTCATGTGTTCGTGATCTTTGGCGATCATTTTTATATAAAGTGTGAAAGATCCAGTGATGTAGTAGCATTCAGTGATTTCTGGGATTAGTTTTAATGCTTCGATAACTTTTTCTGAATCCTGATCTTTTTTCAAGGTGATTCCGGTAAAAGTTGCCCAATCATAACCAATCTTTTTTTCATTCAAAACAGGTTTGATTCCGGAGATAATTCCTTGTTCAATTAATCTGTTGATGCGTTGATGCACCATTGTATTTGAAATTTTGAGATTATTTGCAATTGCAGAAAATGCCATCCTCCCATCTTTTTCTAATTCTTTTATGATATTGATGTCAAATTCATCTAATATGTCCATATTTTGCATTTTTTAAGTTAAAATCACTTTTCCCGGGGTTAAAAGTAATTGTTTTTTATTTGTTTTTTTGATTGAGTATCTGTGGAAAGATTAAAATAACAAGATGACTTATTTTTGTTATAAAAAAAATGTTATTTTCTAAAAATTGCGTGATAAAAGTCAAATTTAGTATTTTATTGGTTTAATAAAAAATATTTAATACTTTTGTAAGGATATTTTATATAAAATTATAAACATGGCACATACAGCAGATACCCTTTCTTCAAAATCGGAAGTATTAATTGAAAAAGAGAACAAATACGGAGCTCATAACTACCATCCACTACCAGTTGTTTTGGAAAAAGGAGAAGGTGTGTTTGTGTGGGATGTTGACGAGAAAAAATATTTTGATTTTTTGTCTGCTTACTCAGCCGTGAATCAAGGTCATTGTCATCCAAAAATTGTAGGCGCAATGGTTGAACAAGCTCAAAAGTTGACACTGACTTCGCGTGCCTTTTATAATGACCAATTAGGGAATTATGAAGAATATGTGACCAACTATTTTGGTTTTGATAAAGTATTACCAATGAACACAGGAGCCGAAGCAGTAGAAACAGCTTTGAAACTGTGTAGAAAATGGTCGTATGAAGTAAAAGGGATTCCTGAAAATCAAGCTCAGGTTATTGTTTGCGAGGGTAATTTTCATGGAAGAACCACAACCATTATTTCTTTTTCAAATGATGAAAGTGCTCGAAAAAGCTTCGGTCCATTCACCGAAGGATTTATAAAAATACCTTATGATGATGTTGATGCTTTAGAAAAAGCTTTGAAATCATCTAATAATATAGCAGGATTTTTGGTTGAACCAATTCAAGGCGAAGCAGGAGTTTATGTTCCAAGCGAAGGTTATTTGGCAAAAGCTAAAGCACTTTGCGAAGCTCATAATGTATTGTTTATTGCAGATGAGGTTCAGACTGGAGTTGCCAGAACTGGTAAGTTATTGGCGGTTCATCACGAAAATGTACAACCAGATATTTTGATTTTAGGTAAAGCTATTTCAGGTGGCGTTTATCCAGTTTCGGCAGTTTTGGCAAATAATGAGATTATGAATGTTATTAAGCCAGGACAGCATGGATCTACTTTTGGAGGAAATCCTGTAGCGGCTGCGGTTGCAATTGCTGCTCTTGAAGTGGTTCGTGAAGAAAATTTATCCGAAAACGCACAAAAACTTGGATTGATTTTAAGAAAAGGTCTAAACGAAATTGCAGCTCGTAATCCATTAATCGAATTAGTTCGTGGAAAAGGATTATTGAATGCCATTGTGATTAATTGCGGAGAAAATTCAGATTTGGCTTGGGATATTTGCCTTCGTTTTAGAGATTATGGATTATTAGCAAAACCAACTCATGGCAATAAAATCCGTTTTGCACCACCATTGGTAATTACCGAAGCCCAAATTCATGAATGCTTAGCTATTATTGAAAAAGCTTTGAATGATTTCAGATAATAAATGAGATTTTTTTTAAATCAAAAGAGGTTTCCGAATATGGTAACCTCTTTTTTTATTTTGAGAATTTGAGGATTTTTATAAATATGCATTTCTTTAAAAAAGGTTCTTATTTTTTTGAATCCTTTTTTTGTCAAATTGGTAAAAGTACATCTTCTTCACAAAATAAAGGATCAATTAAGTTAGGTTTTCGCTTTTAATACTTAAATTTGCATAAGTATTTATACTTAGTAATACAAAAACCTTTAATACTTTAATCATGGCAGCAAAAAATAATCAAAAATTGACAATAGTAGGAGCAGGGCCTGGTGATGCAGAATTGATTACTTTGAAAGCCATCAAAGCATTAGAACATGCTGATGTTGTTTTGTATGATGCTTTAGTAAATGAAGAATTATTACAATATGCTCCAAATGCTGAAATTATTTTTGTTGGAAAACGCTTCGGTTGTCATGCTTATAGACAGGATCAGATTAATGATCTTATTGTAGTTATGGCTAAAAAGTATGGTCATGTTGTACGTTTAAAAGGTGGAGATCCTTTCGTTTTTGGAAGAGGAAGTGAAGAAATAGATTTTGCTGCTCAATTTGGAATAGAAACTGCAATTGTTCCTGGAATTTCATCTGCAATGGGTGTGCCGGCTTCTAATGGAATTAGTTTGACTCAACGAAAAGTTGCCGAGAGTTTTTGGGTAATTACTGGTACGACTTCAGATCATAAATTATCAAATGACGTGACTTTGGCCTCACAATCTTCGGCTACAGTTGTGATTTTGATGGGAATGAATAAACTTGATGAAATTGTTGCTTTATATCAAAACAACAGAACGGATGACTTGCCAATTGCTATCATTCAAAATGGAACTAAAGACACTCAAAAAAAAGTAATAGGAACGATTAGTACTATTTCAGAATTGGTCAAAGAGAATGAAATGGCTTCGCCTGCAATTATAGTTATTGGGGAAGTCGTTAAAAATGCTTCAAAATTAACATCATATATCAAAGAGACTTCGGTTAACGATTCATTTTTGGAAGAAGAATTTATTTTGCAAAACCTCAATGAAATTGAATAAATTATTCTTTGTAATTTAAAAATTAACTTGAATTTTTTTAATAAAAAACACTAAAAAGGCTTTTAGTTTTACAGATAATTGACATACTTTTGAGACAACTAATTTGTTTTTTATAAAATTAAATATGAAAAAAAGTATCGCAAGTATATTTGTGTTAGGTCTGTGTTTTTGTGTTCATGGGCAATCAATTGATAAAATCATTACTACAAATGAAGTAAGTCGAATCGAAAAAGTGCTTTCTGCAGACGATATGCAGGGGAGAAGAACTTTTACTCCCGGTATCGATAAAGCATCGGCTTTTATAGAATCAGAGTTTAAGAAAGCAGGATTAAAACCTTTTATGAGTGCGACTAATTTTAGACAGGAATTTGCAATGACTGAATCTAAAGCTACTTCCTCAAAAATAATTATCGACGATAAAGAAATTGACAATAAACAAGTAGTTACTTTCTCCTATCAGCCTCAAGTTTCATTGACAGAGAAAAGTGATGTTACTGTTGTTAAAATAAATAAAGGTGATAATCTGGGTAAAAAATTTAATGAATATTACAATAGCTCTAAAAGCTATTTAGTACTTGTTGATCCTTCGTTTAATAATGTGCTGCCAAATATTCAACATATTGAGAGAATTAGTGCCAATCCCGGAAACAATACTATTTTGTTTGTTTTTGGAGTTTCGCAAGCAAGTACTTTTTCAATAGAATTAAAGAATGTAATTTCTAAAAAATCATTGAATAATGTTGTCGGAGTTTTGCCAGGGAAAAGCAAACCAGACGAATATGTTATTTTTTCAGGGCATTACGATCATCTTGGTGTAGGTTCACCAGAGGAAGGCCAGCCACATCCTGCAAACGATTCAATTTATAATGGAGCCAATGATGATGCAGCCGGAAGTACTGCTGTAATTATGTTGGCCAATTATTTTAAGAAATTAAATAACAACGAAAGGACCATTATTTTTACCACTTTTGTAGCCGAAGAATTAGGAGGTTTTGGAGCTAAATATTTCTCAAAACAACTCCCTGCTGATAAAGTAATAGCCATGTTTAATTTGGAAATGATTGGTACAGAGTCCAAATGGGGAAAGAATTCTGCTTATATAACAGGTTTTGAAAAGTCAAATTTTGGTGAAATATTACAAAAGAATTTGGAGAAAACTAATTTTAAGTTTTATCCAGATCCATATCCTGAACAACAATTATTTTACCGTTCTGATAACGCTACATTAGCAAAATTAGGAGTTCCAGCACATACAATCTCAACTTCAAAAATGGATAACGAACCAAATTATCATACTGCCGATGATGAGTTTGAAACATTAGACATCCCTAATATGACCGAAATTATTAAAGCAATTGCTTTGAGTTCTGCTACAATTATTAGTGGGAAAGATACTCCAACAAGAGTTGATTCGACAAAATTGAGGTAGTCGAAAATCTAAATAATTATTCGATAAAAGTTGCCAATAAACAAGGCAACTTTTTTTTATGTTTTTATGTATTAGAGTTTAAAAGAAATACTATTTTCTCTATAACTGTAGTAGCAAGATATTTTAATTATGAGATTAAAGCGGTTCAATATTCTTGTTGTCTTAAGTTGAGCTTATTGATAGTATTTTATTTTGATAAATGAAAAATAAAAAATGCAATCAAAAATCCTAAAGTAAACCACAATAATCTTGCTACTCTATTATCTTTTACTATATCATGGGGTTCTGTATTTTTTGTTGTCATAACCTACATTATTAAAAAAAATTTAGTTTATGAATTTCGAATCTGCACTAAATTAGGTGTCAAAATGTTTATTCAGTTTACTAAACTATTTTGTTTTTTATTTATTAAGTGGGTGCTAAGATAATCAAAAATATCGATTAAACATTATATTTTATCGATTAAATACATTTTAACTAATTTATTGTAAGAAAAATATTTTAATTATAAAAAAAATATAATGACTCGCAATTTGAGTAACGGAAAAACTAGTCTAACCGTGATTATCTTATTTTTTTATGTAAAAATTAAAAGATGCTGATCATATTTAATTAGATAATTATAGCAAGAGAAATTCAATTAATGAAATCCATTTCAATGTTATTTTTTTAAAATTACGTATCTTAGCCACAAAATTAGATGAATCTACTTAAAATTAGTACTGAATAATACGTATAATATGAGTGATAAAATTCAAGTAGTTCTTGCAGATGACCACGTATTTGTGAGAGACGGTATAAAATCATTATTAGAAAACGAAGCAAATATCACTGTGGTAGGAGAAGCTACCGATGGTCTTGAAGCTTTAACGGCGATAGAGCAACTTAATCCTGATTTATTGATTCTTGATATCAGAATGCCAAATCTCACGGGTATTGAAGTTGTTGAGAAATTAAGAAGCAAGGGAAATTTTGTCAAAATCATAATGCTTTCAATGCATGAGTCTGAGGAATATGTGTTAAAATCCATTCAGGCAGGAGCTGATGGCTACTTGCTAAAAGGTTCCAGTAAAGAAGAATTTTTGAAAGCAGTTCATACCGTTTCCAATGGTGGGAAATATTTCAGTGGTGACATTTCATCAATCTTAATTGGACAACTTACTAATTCTTCAAATACTATTGAGCCTAAGCAATCATTAGGAGAAGAACAATTAATCACCAAAAGAGAAAAAGAAATCTTGAAACTTTTACTTAGTGGAAAAGGAAATAAAGAAATCGCTGAAGCATTAGATATTAGTAAAAGAACCGCCGAAGTGCACCGTTTCAATCTGATGAAAAAATTGAAAGTAAAAAACTTAATGGAGCTTTCACATAAAGCTAGCGAGTATTCGCTTCTTTAAGTTGAAAAGAAACTAAGATTCTAAGTTTCTAAGATGCTAAGCTTTTTGATTCTTTAAATTTTTAGATTTTTCATAGATTTCAAACACTTAGAATCTTAGAATCTCAGAAACTTAGAATCTTTATGTAAAAAATACGTATAAATACTTAATTATTTTCCAAAAGCTGCGTTTTCGCAGCTTTTTTACGTTGTGTACTACTTAGTTTTGTATAAAAATATAAGTATTATGTCAACAACAAACACCCTTTCATTGTCACACCGAATTTTATTTCTAAACACTTTAGCTTTTACGGTGTGTTTCGCTTGTTGGACTCTCAATGGAGTTCTTGTGACTTTTTTAGTAGACAACGGTATCTTTAAGTGGGATGTTGTCCAAGTAGGTTGGCTTTTGGGAATTCCTATTTTAACTGGATCCATTATGCGATTGCCAATAGGGATTTTAACTGATAAATTTGGCGGTAAATATGTGTTTTCAATTTTATTGCTTCTTAGCTCAATTCCTTTGTTTCTACTACCGTTGGCAAATGACTTTTTTATGTTTGCCGTATTAAGTTTTCTTTTTGGAATGGTTGGTACCAGTTTTGCAGTCGGTATTGGTTTTACATCTGTTTGGTATCCAAAAGAATGGCAAGGAAGGGCTTTGGGAATTTTTGGAATGGGAAATGCTGGTGCAGCCATAACAACATTTTTGGCTCCTTCTTTATTAAATGAATTCTCGATAGATGATCCTCAAAATGGTTGGAAATTGTTGCCAATACTATACGGATTAGCATTACTTATAATCGGTATAATCTTTCTGGTTTTTACAAAAAATAAAAAAATAGAAAATCAAACTAAGAAGAGCGTGTCTCAAATGTTGCAACCACTTAAAAATGCTAGAGTTTGGAGATTTGGAGCCTATTATTTCCTAGTATTTGGCTGCTTTGTAGCTTACTCTCAATGGTTATTGCCCAACTTTATGAATGTCTATCAAACGAGTTTGGTTATGGGTGGATTGTTTGCAACGATGTTTAGTTTGCCATCTGGAGTAATTCGGGCGTTTGGAGGTTTTTTATCGGATAAGTTTGGAGCCAGAAAAGTGATGTATTGGGTACTTGGATCATCTGTAATTTTGAGTGCGTTACTAATGGTTCCAAAAATGGATATCACCACAAACGGTCCTGGAGTTATGGCTACCAAAAAAGGAATTATTACAGCTGTTTCTAATTCGCTCGTAAAAGTTGGCGAAAAAGAATTTCCAATTAATTTAAAAGTTAATAAACCAATGGAAAACACCATATTTCCAACCCGAAATTCATGGCAGGAAGTTGTTGTAACTCAAAATCAAGAAGTAAAGAAAAAAGAATTAATAGCCAAAGGTGTTACAGCTATTCATTTTAGTGCCAATATGTGGGTGTATTTGATATTGGTAATTCTTATCGGAATTTCGTGGGGAATTGGTAAAGCTGCGGTTTACAAACACATACCTGAATATTTTCCAAAAGAAGTAGGTGTTGTTGGTGGAATGGTAGGAATGATTGGAGGTCTTGGAGGTTTCTTTGGTCCAATTATCTTTGGGTATTTATTAACCTGTACCGGAATTTGGTCCAGCTCTTGGGTTTTTATTTTACTAATATCTACCGCCTGTTTAATTTGGATGCATATTACAGTTACTAAAATCAAGAATGACAAACGATCTATTTTATTAAAGGAAATGGATAATAAATAATGGTTTTTTAATAGTTGGTTTTAATGGTGGTTTTTAGATGCTTTCCGAAGGTGATTTGGAAAGCAGTTTTTGTTTTAATCGTTCAGAATAGCTGTTAAAAATCCTAATGTTGATTTTTAGCCCTGATGGGAGCGGCATCCTTTGCTTTTTTTCTTTAAAAAAGCAAAGATATAGCGGACAGCAGGTAGTATGTTTGTTTCAATCCCTAATGTTTCTGCTCCAAAAAAAAATTATCTAAAATTCTTTTTACAGTATTGCTAGTTGCAAAAACACAATTCTTCTAATAATTCAAAAAAAGAATGTGATTTTTGACATTATAATTTTATTGATGGTAAACATTAAAATAAATTAACATTATACGTATTAATACTTATTTTTTACTTATTTTTGTTTGTGTACAATGTACGTTAGTTCCTTTGTATGACTACTTTATAAATAAAGATACACATAATGCAAAATACAGAAATCAAAACTACGTGTTCCTATTGTGGAGTAGGATGCGGAATTATTGTAAAAAATGATTCTAAAAATGGAGTGACGGTTACAGGCGATAAAGATCATCCGGTAAACAGAGGAATGCTTTGTTCTAAAGGGATGAACTTGCATTATGTAGTCAATGATACTTCGGATAGGATTTTGTATCCCGAAATGAGATGGAGTAAATCACACCCAAAAGAAAGAGTAAGTTGGGACGCCGCATTGGATCGTGCGGCAGCTGTTTTTTCTTCAATTATAAAAAAACATGGACCAGACAGCGTTGGTTTTTACATCTCTGGACAATGTTTGACCGAAGAATATTATTTGGTAAATAAACTGGTAAAAGGTTTTCTGAAAACTAATAATATAGATACCAATTCCAGGCTATGTATGAGTTCGGCGGTGGTTGGGTATAAAAAAACGTTTGGTGAAGATTCAGTTCCAATTGCGTATGCTGATATTGAATTGGCGGACACTTTCATGATTACGGGTGCCAATCCAGCTTTTTGTCATCCGATTCTTTTTAGAAGACTGGAACAACACAAAGAGAAAAATCCAAAAGTTAAAATCATTGTTGTTGATCCAAGAAAAACCGATTCGGCTTTGACGGCTGATTTGCATTTGCAAATTCTTCCTGGAACCGATATTGTTTTATACAACGCTATTGGAAAACGACTAATCGAAAAAGGCTATGTTGATTCGGATTTTGTGAAAAACCACACCGAAAACTACCTTTTGTATAAAGAAATGGTTTCGAAAAGTTCTTATGAAAAAGCATCAAAAGTATGTGGTGTTACAGTAAATGACATTTATCTGGCAGCAGAATATATTGGCAGAGCCAAAGGATTTATTTCGATGTGGGCAATGGGACTTAACCAAAGCGCGATTGGTGTTGATAAAAATACAGCTTTGTTAAACCTTTCTTTAGTAACAGGACAAATAGGAAAGCCAGGAGCTGGTCCTTTTTCTTTAACCGGACAACCCAATGCAATGGGAGGTCGCGAAGTAGGAGGGATGGCAAGTTTGTTGGCAGTTCATAAAGAATTAAATAATCCGGATCATCGCAAAGAAGTTGCTGATTTTTGGGGTGTTGATTCTATTTCTGAAAAACCGGGATTAACAGCAACCGAAATGTTCGATGCTTTAGAATCTGGAAAAATGAAAGCCGTTTGGATCATTTGTACCAATCCAATGGTGAGTTTGCCAGATTCCAGAAGGGTAGAAAAAGCATTATCAAATGCCAAGTTTGTTGTAGTTCAGGAAATTTCACATAACGCTGATACAGCAAAATTTGCCGATTTGTTATTGCCAGCTGCGGGTTGGTTAGAGAAAGAAGGAACGATGACGAACTCTGAACGTCGGATTTCATATTTGCCAAAAGGAATTAATCCACCAGGTGAAGCTTTATCGGATGTTGATATTTTGTTGCGTTTTGCCAAAAAAATGAAGTTCTCTGGTTTCAATTTCAATAATACCGAAGAAGTTTACAAAGAATATTGCCTGATGACAAAAGGCACAAACATTGATGTTTCATATTTAAATTATTCCAGACTCAAAAACGAAGGGACTTTTCAATGGCCAGTTCCAGATTATGGACACCCGGGAACGCCTCGTTTATTTGCTAATAAAAAATTCTTTACACCTTCGCAAAAAGCAATTTTCAATATTCCGACAAGCATCGAAAATACTTCGGAACAGCCTTCTGAAAAATATCCGTTTATATTGACTACAGGACGTATTCGCGATCAATGGCATACGATGACCAAAACGGGTAAAGTATCTCGTTTGATGACACATACGCCAAGTCCAGTTTTGGAAATCAACCCTATTGACGCGTACAAATCCAAAATAAAAAACGGTGATATTGTTGTTGTAAGCAGCAAAAACGGTGAAATTCGTGTCAAAGCTAAAGTCACCGAAACCATCAAAGAAGGAGTTTTGTTTTTGCCAATGCATTGGGGAAAACAATTGGATAATGATTTGAATAGAACAAACAATTTAACAAACACAATTGTAGATCCAATTTCAAAAGAACCTGATTTTAAATTCACTACCGTTTCGGTCAAAAAATATGTTAAGCCTTTTCAAAAAATTGCGGTTATCGGCGCGGGTGCTGCTGCTTTTCGTTTTATTCAGAATTATAGAGAAATCAATACTACCGATGAAATTATTGTTTTTTCAAATGAAGAAAATCCATTTTACAACCGCGTTTTATTACCTGAATATGTTACAGCCGAATTGTCTTGGGAAAGCCTTTTGAAAATAAAAGAAGATGCTTTAGGACAATTAAACATCACGATGAAATCAGGCGTAGCAATCGAAAATGTTAATGCTACTAACAAAATCATAACGGATAGTCAAGGTAAAGTACATCAATTTGACACCTTGATTATGGCAACAGGAAGCCGTCCTTTTATTCCAGAAAACGCACAACTACATCTTCCGGGACGTTTTACTATCAGAAAGAAAAATGATGCTGACAGACTGAAAGATTATTTAGATGGAACTAATTTACCTCCCGAAGAACAACATGTTGTCATCGTTGGTGGTGGATTATTAGGACTTGAATTGGCCGCTGCATTGAAACACAAAAAAGTAAAAATAACAATTATACAAAGAGCTTCCCGATTAATGGAGCGCCAACTCGATCGTATTTCCAGTAAATTATTAGCCGAAGAAGTGCAACAACGCGATATTCAAATTTATTTTGACAATGAAGTAAGCACCGTATTCGAAACAGATAATGCAAATGAATTAGAAATCGCTCTAAAAAGTGGAAGAATCCTTACTGCTAATGCAATTGTCTACACCATTGGAACCATCCCAAACATTGAATTAGCGAAGGAAACTGGTCTCAATTGTGGTCGTGGTGTCAAAGTAAATCAGTATTTACAAACCTCTAATCCGGATGTATTTGCCATTGGAGAAATTGCCGAATTCAACAATCAGTTATTCGGAATCACATCAGCCGCTGAGGAACAAGCAGATATTTTGGCAAACTTCATTGCAGGTGATATCAGTAGTTTTTACAAAGGCTCGGTATTGATGAATATTCTAAAACTAGAAGACATCAATCTTTGCAGCATAGGTGAAATCGAAGTTCCGGAAAACGACGATTCTTACGAAGAAATTGTTTTTGCCGATTTAGGAAAACGCTATTACAAAAAATGTATTGTCAAGAATGATTTACTTGTAGGAGCAATTTTGATGGGAGATAAAAACGAGTTTGCCGAATTCAAAACCATGATCGAAAGCAAAATCGAATTGGCCGACAAAAGAAATACTTTATTAAGAGGGAGCGGTTCTCAAGCCAAGCCTGTAGTAGGAAAACTAGTTTGTTCCTGCAGTCAGGTTGGTAAAGGGAATATCGAGGAAACCATCAAAGGCGGTGTAACCAATTTTACAGAATTGTGTAAAACCACTGGTGCAGGATTAGGATGCGGCAGTTGCAAAACCGAAGTGAAAGAGATATTAGCGAAGTGTAAATAAGGTTGTTGGTTGATGGTTGTTAGTTGATTGGTATTGGGATTTAACTTCCTGCTAACAACCAACAACTATCAACTACTCATTAAAAATAAAGAACATGGAATTAACAAGACTCATCGTAAAAGGCGGCGTAATCTCTCCAGGAGAATTACGTGATATTGTGAATATGGGGTTAGAGCAAGGTCTTGACGCTATCTCTTTTGGCTCCAGACAAGACATCATTTTTCCAAAAGGATTCAACGGTAATACTACCGAAAAAATCGGAAAATATCATTTTGTATATCCTAATGAAAAAAGCGGAAATAATATCGTCTCTTCCTATGTCGCGACAGATATTTTAAGTAATACTCCTTGGCTTACCGGTAATAAATTCCTTTATATTCTCGAACAATTCAAGGACCAACCCAAGCTAAAAGTCAATATAACCGATCCAAAACAACAACTGGTTCCTTTGTTTACGGGAGAAATCAATTTTATAGCTTCGCACCATGAAGACTATTGGTTTTTGTATATCCGTTTGCCAAAATGGGACAAAATGGAACTTTTTCCAGTGTTAATTTATAGTTGGGACATTGGGAAAATATATTATGAAATTGAAAAAATTCTTCTGGAAGAACCTGATACCATCGATATGATTTTTCATCTCGTTAGCGAATTAGATACTAATAACAGAACCATCGACCAGCCGCTGAATATTTCGTTTTACCCATTCCCGTATTACGAAGGAATGAACAAATTCGGAATCGATCAATACTGGCTTGGGCTCTATTGGCGCAACAATCTCTACGATTTACAATTCTTGAAGGAAATGTGTGATTTATGCTTCGATTGCAAAATCGGAAAAATATGCATCACCCCTTGGAAATCCTTCATCGTAAAAGGTATTCCAAAAGACCGCAAACTCGATTGGGAAAAATTCTTAGGCAAAAAAGGAATCAACGTACGTCATTCTCTGCTTGAGCTCAACTGGCATTTGCCCGTTGCGATGGAATGGGCATTGAACCTCAAAACTTTTCTTGTGCGAACTCTCGACCAATTCGACATCAGCACTTACGGTCTCACATTCGGAATATCCGATTATAATCGCGAAGGGCATTATTTCACCTCGATAGTAATCGAAAGAAACGAACCGCCAAAGGATCTCGAATCCATTAAAATCAGAGATACCTTCAACGTTTTGCACGCCAAAAATTTCGATCCCAATACTCGCGAATACATCGTTCACGCACAAGATGTCGACAAACTGGAACTTCCAAATATCCTCATCGAATTGAGTAAAAAATATTTCGAAGAACTCGGAACCGGCGTACTAGAATTTCAAAACGTCCAAGCCAAAAAAGAAACCAAAACACTCGACATTCATCAATGTCAGGAATGTTTAACTGTCTATAATTCAGAATACGGAGATGTAATTCAAGGCATCGAAAAAGGAACATTTTTCAAAGATCTTCCAGCCGATTATTGCTGCTCCCTTTGCGAAGCGCCAAAAAGCAATTTCATTCAGGTAGTAGAAACCACAGTGCAATAGAATTATTTATTTCGTCAGTTTGTTAAAAATACTATGGGCGTGACCCCATTGAGCAAAGGGGCTTACTTATGGCGACGCTTACAAAGCCCCTTTCCTCAATGGGGTCGGGCTATCCGCGCTACTTTGGTAGCTAGCTTCTATCCCTCACGCAACTTCACGCTTCGTAATAGATTTATTTTAAGTGTATATTTAGATTGCCAATTTCTAACCAGCCATAGAAAGTCAAATCTCAATTCAAAATACCAAACATTTTTTTTAAAATATTTCAAAATCCGTACCTTAGCTGATCATTAAACTTTTTGATTATGAAGGCTTTATGGTTTTTTGTTCTTCTTTTAACCGCTCAGGCTTGTGCAACCAAAAAATATACTGCTGCACATCAACTGCCTGATGGGATAAAATCCGCTACCGAAGAAAAGTATGCTGTAGTTAATAATCACAAAAAACTTTTGTACAAAAAGGAAATGATCTTCACCGGAAATGGCCGAATCAAATACTCCAAAACAGTTGATTCTTCTGGAAAGTTATTGCAAGAAACCGAAAAGAAATTATGGTTTGTAGTAGAATCTTATCCTGATAAAGAAAAATATTATTGTAAAACTCGTTGGAAACCCAATCAAAGGGAACGCATTAGTTGTTACACCAAAAAACAATACAAGCAAAATGAAGCTATTTACCATTATAACAAAGACGGAACAATTGCTAAAATAGCAGATGATTTTACCACTTTTAATATTCAGTATTTTTATTATGCAAATAATGAACTGTCCAAAATCATCACTAAAGACAAAAATGATAAACTTATTGATGAACTTTTAATAAGTTGTGCGAATAGAGATAAAAATGGAACTTGTTTAAATGAAATTAGAATTTCTAAGATGACAAATAATAGAGAAGAAATACACTTTTTTCCTAAATACGATTAATTTAACCCGTTGGGTGAAATTCTGTTTAAATAAAAAATGAACCACATAGAAACATAGATTTTATAGTTAATATGTAAAGAATGAATAGAAATAGCACTATTTTTCACATAGATTGCTATGTGAGAAGTGAAACGGTTATCTAGCTCTATTAAAAAAACTATAAATTCTATGTTTCTATGTGTTAAAAAATAATTTCGCCCAACGCGTTAATTTATATAATGTTAATGTATTTGTGATGACATCAGGTTGACAATTTTAACCTTGACAGTTTTAGTCATCCCTTTTTTGGGAAAATGACCAAGGAACAAATTGGTTATATGGCTTATAAACATATTGACCATCATCTGAGACAATTTGGAGGATAAATAAAAAATATAGAATGGCAACAACTGATAACACGACTTACTTTGCACCCGAACTTCATATTCCAAACGGAACATTTAATGTTGATTTTTATATAAAATTTGGTGCAAGTGAAAATTTTTGTCTTCTGAACGATGACGGAAGCATTCACGTTGTCGAATTGGAAATCAACGGTGCTATTTTTCATCTTCACGAAACAATGCGGGATGCTATTGAACCAATAAGTGCAAAGGGAGTGACAGCGGTTATAGGTTTGTTTGTTGCTGATGTTGAGGAGATAATGCAGAAAGCGATTAAGGCTGGTGCAATAGAAATTAATCCTACAGAAGATCACGATTATGGTTATAGACAAGGAATGTTCAAAGACCCTTTTGGACATTATTGGCAAATACAAAAAAAAATATAGGTTAAAAGTTAGAACATCATTAATTATTGTTAAACGACATACGACATGCCAAAAAGCAATGTGATAAATTCATTTACAAAAGAAATAAAAATGGAAAGCAACTATTCAGAAGTCAACGGAATTAAAATGTATTATGAAATTTACGGTCAGGGAAAACCATTGGTCTTAATCCATGGTGGCGGCTCTACTATTCAGACCAATTTTGAAAAAGCAATTCCGTTACTAGCCAAAAACAGAAAAATAATCGCAGTCGAATTACAAGCTCACGGCAGAACAAGCGATCGTAATCAAGACTCCTCATTCGAACAAGATGCCGACGATGTTGCTACACTTTTAAAAAACTTAAAAATTGACAAAGCTGATTTTTTTGGTTTCAGTAATGGGGGGACAACTACGTTGCAGATTGCAATTCGCCACCCAGAAATTGTAAACAAAATCATTTTAGGCTCAGCACTTACCAAACGCAATGGAGTTCCTGATTGGTTTTGGGATTTTATGTCTCAAGCCAGTTTGGAAAATATGCCGGAACAACTAAAAGAAGGGTACAAAAAAGTAGCTCCTGACCCAAATGGTTTGCAAATAATGCACGACAGAGACGCGAAGAGAATGCTAAATTTTAAAGACATTCCGGATGAACAAATTAAAGCTATAAAAGTTCCGACTTTGATCATTAATGGAGACAAAGACGTTATCACTCCGGAACATGCCATCGAAATACACAGACAAATCGAGAATTCCGAATTAGCTATAATCCCCGGCGGACATGGAGAATACATTGGAGAAATCACTACACTAAAACCCGATTTTAAAGAAAGTGAACTTGTTATTCCAATGATTGAAAAATTTCTTGACGAAAAACTATAAAGTAATAGAAACTAGAAGTAATAAATTGTAAACAATACACATTATCGTTCTTGTACTACAGCGGGTTTGGGACTAAATTAGCTATATTCTCAGATTTACTACCCTAACGATAGCGAACAGGCAAAGCAAATCATCCCAAATACAAAACCAACTTCCCATTAATCCTATTGCCTAAATCCGTTGTAGCATTTGGCAGAAGTATTTTACTATTCACCAAGTAATTTTTCGACTTCTTTTTGTAAAACGGGCAAATTTTTAATTACAATTCCCCAAATTACATCATCAGAAACTGAATCATATCCGTGAATAATTCTATTTCTAACATCAACAATTTTTCTCGAGTTAGAAATTACAATTTCGCTATCAAGTTTCAAAATGCGGTTCATTGCTTCGCCTATAATTTCAATATTTCGTTCAACTGCTCTTTTTGTTCTTAAATCATTTTCATAAATCTCAAATATTTTTGGAGTATCAATATAATAACTTTCTATTTAATTAATTGAACTTAAAATATCATAAAGCCAAGTTTTAATATTATTGTTCATAAATCAATTGTTTTTTTTGATTTATAGTTTTTCTAAAAAAAGGATTTTTTATTGCTTTTTCTTCAAGTAAATCAACACTTCTTTTAAAAATGTTTTCTAATGAAAATTTCAAATCATAATAATTATCTCCATAATCGAGAACATCCAATTGTTGGAAATCAACGATTAAATCAATATCACTTTCGGAATTAAATTTATCAGTTAAAACTGAACCAAAAGCATATAATGATTTAACTTTGTGTGATTTACATAAATTTAAAATGTCTTTTGTATGACTTTCAATTAAATTCATTTTATCTATTTTTTTATAAAAGTAATAAAACAAATTGAGATGTATAATATATTCAGAATTTTCGCAATTTTGGGTGTATTAGTGTTAACTAATAAATTAATAAAAAAAAACAAGAATCATGGCACTTATCAATCCACACATTAACTTCAACGGAAACGCCGAAGAAGCATTCAATTTTTACAAATCAGTATTTGGCGGAGAGTTCGCAAACATTGTACGTTTTAAAGATATCTCCAGCACTGAAACTCCAATTTCTGAAAAAGAGGCAGATAAGCTGATGCACATTGCTTTGCCTATTGGCAAAAATATTCTAATGGGGAATGACGTCCCAGAAAGTATGGGTCGGGTAAATGAAAATGAAAACAGATCCAAAATAGCCATTAACACCGCCACTCGCGAAGAAGCCGATAAAATCTTTACCGGACTCTCAGCAGGCGGCACTGTTGAAGTGCCTATTGCTGACAGCCCTTGGGGTTCCTATTTCGGAATGTTTAGAGATAAATATGGAATTGAATGGATGGTGGATTATAATCCGAACTTCGTTATCGAAGAGTAAAATCAAATGTTCTTAAAAAAAAATCAAATATACAGACAAGTCTGTCTGTGTATTTGATTTTTTTTTATATTTGTGTTGCCAATTAAAATAGACGATGCAACCAAGAGAACGAATTTTAGAAACTGCATTTATACTCTTTCACAGACAAGGCTATAATTCTACAGGAATAAACCAAATTATTGCAGATTCAAAAGTTGCGAAAGCCAGTTTTTACCAACATTTTAAATCGAAGGAAGATTTGTGTGTCGAGTTTTTAAATAAACGGCATTCCTATTGGTTTGACCAACTCAACTTATTTACTTCTAAAAATAAAACTAGCAAAGCTAAAGTTGTATCCTCTTTTGATTTTTTAAGGTTTATGAATGAAACTGAGAATTATCGCGGATGCAGTTTTTTAAATATTCTTTCAGAAATTCCAGCTGACAATACTAAAATAATTGAGGTTATCCAAAACCATAAAAATGATTTACGGGACTATTTCAAAAGGCTCATAACAGACGAAAACATAGCTGATCACATTTACTTACTTTTTGAAAGTGCAATAATTGAAAGTCAGCTTTTCAAAAACCAATGGTCAGTAGATAAAGCGAAAGCGATAGTTAACAATTTAATTCATCAATAAATAATGGAACAAAAACTCCCGGTTCCACCGTTTAATTTTGAAACGGCAACCCAAAAAGTACAAATGGCAGAAGATGCTTGGAATTCAAAAGATCCTGAAAAAGTATCACTTGCTTACACCATTGACACTGAATGGAGAAACCGTAACCTTTTTATTAATGGTAGAGAAGAAGTAAAAGTTTTTTTGGCAAAAAAATGGGAAAAAGAACTTGGTTATAAACTCAAAAAAGAACTTTGGGCATTTACTGATGATAGGATTGCAGTCCGTTTTGAATATGAATGGCACGATAAAGAAGGACAATGGTACCGCTCTTATGGGAATGAAAATTGGGAATTTGATGAGAATGGTTTTATGGCAAAACGATACGCAAGTATCAATGACTTAGCGATTGAAGAAACCGAACGTAGAATAAAATAAAAGTATTTTGAATGTTATTGGTCGTGAATTTAATTATGATCGCTTTTTCTGGAAAATTTGCAATCTATCTTTTTTATTTTACAAGCAAGAGTCAAGCAAGAGTTAACTATTAAAAAGTCTCTCCGGCATTAAGATAAAATGCTTTAGAATGGCGACCCCAGGCATAATTAAATACAAAATTCGTACGGGAAGCTTTATCAATTAAAATTCGTAATCCTACACCACAAGAAGGCTGGATATACTGAAATATTCTTATGTCCCGGTCTTTATCACTTGTTGAAGTAAAATTAGCAAACACTGTTCCGCTTATCAATTGATTGCTAGTAATTGGAAAACGATATTCCGATTCAAAATAAGCAATATTTTGTCCTCTGAATAATCCTTGGGTATACCCTTTTCCGCCTCTGCTGCTCGGATCCCAGCCGATAGAAGGTAAGTTTAGATAAGGCAAGTCTCCACTAATCAAAAACTGGCCATACGCCCAAAAAGCCAAAACATGTTGTAAATTCCTTTTACTTAAAGGCAGATAGTAATT
>NZ_DATIDY010000129.1:0-12072 GCF_035456085.1 Flavobacterium sp. | reverse complement strand
GGCGGGGCTCACCTCTTCCCATCCCGAACAGAGTAGTTAAGCCCGCCTGCGCAGATGGTACTGCAGTTATGTGGGAGAGTATGTCGCTGCCTTTCTTTTTTAAAAACCCTGTTTCTATTAGAAACAGGGTTTTTTGTTTTATATTAATTACTATATTGTCAGTAAGGATTAAGAAGTACAACATGAATAAAGAAAAACTAGTGGACATGACTCGTGGGCCTATTGTTCCGCAAATTATCCATTTTACCTTGCCTTTAATAGTTGGCAATTTTTTTGTTTTAAGTTACAATGCTGCAGATTCCATTATTGTGGGACGTTTTGTTGGGGCTAATGCTTTAGCTGCTTTAGGTGCAGCTAGTCCCGTTATGAATATGTTACTTTTTTTGATTATCGGTATATGTTTGGGAATGTCGGTATTGATGGGACAATATTTCGGCGAGGGTGATATCGTTAAACTCAAGAGAGTTGTTTCTACTTCTCTAATTTCGGGAGGAATTTTTACACTTATAATGGTAATTTTTGGTTTTTTTTCTTCTAGAGTTATACTTACTTTGTTGCATACTCCTATTGAAATTCTTGATGATGCAATTACTTTTCTGCGAATCATTTTTATAGGTTTTATTTTTTCTTTTATATACAATATATATGCTTCTACTTTGCGAAGTATGGGCAATTCAAAGGCATCACTTTATTTTTTGATAGCTTCAGCGGTATTGAATATAGGAATGGATTTTCTTTTTGTAGTAGTTTGGAAGAAAGGAGTGGCAGGAGCTGCTTGGGCTACTGTTATAGCTGAAGCTTTTGCAGCACTCTTTTGTGTTTTATATGTAAGAATGTATATTCCTATTTTAAGATTTTCAAGACACGAATTTGTTTTAGACAGAAGTTTATTAAAAATAATTTTCAGTTATAGTTCTGTTGCAGCGATGCAGCAAATTACATTGCATTTGGGAAAATTTTTGATTCAAGGTGCGGTAAATCCATTAGGAATTGTTTCGATAGCGGCTTTTAATGCTGTAACTCGTATTGATGATTTAGTAATGATTATACAACAAAATATTGGTCATGGAACAACTGGATTTTTAGCTCAAAATAAGGGGAAAGGAAATTTTAACCGGATTCGAAAAGGATTTTTGACGGGATTTAAAATAGAAGTTATTTACACGCTATTGATTTCGGTAGTTGTGTTCTTTTTTTCTCGTGAAATAGTGAGCTTGTTCGTTGGGAATGGAAACGTTAAGGTTGTTAACGAAGGTGAAAATTATCTAAAAGTGATGGTGTTACTTTATTTATTACCAGCAATTACAAATATTATTCAAGGATATTTTAGAGGATTAGGTATGATGAGAATTACTTTAAATTCAACTTTTACGCAGATCGTAGGGAGAGTTATTGCAGCTTATTTATTGGCTCCTTATTTTGGTATAACAGGTATAGTTTTGGCTTGTTTAGTGGGATGGATTTGTATGTTGATTTATGAATATCCATTGTTTGTTAAGAGCTGGAAACAAAACACTGAGAGTATATCTAATGAAAACATTTAAGAACTGACTAAAAAAAGTTAGACAAAAAATTCGTTTTGAAACCTAATGTGCATGAGGGATGGAAATGGCATCCTTTTATTTTGCTTCTTTAGCAAAATAAAAGATATAATGGACAGCCCGACCCGGAGGGACATGCCCAAAAATATTTTAAAACTTAATAATTTAATTTTGATGATGAAGTTTGTAGTACATACAAATATCATTTAGAGGACATTCTTCACACTTAGGTTTTGGTCTGCAAATTTCTCTGCCTAGAAATGAAAAAGCCATGCCAATTTCTCCCCAGATGGATTTTGGAAGGACTTGCATCAATTGCTTTTCGACTTTGTTGCCGTCTTTAGATTCTTGAATTAGTCCGATCCTTGGAGCTACGCGAATTACATGTAAATCCGCAATGATTCCTTCAGGTGGCACGCCCGCTTCGCGCATGATGACATTGGCAGATTTTCGTCCAATTCCTTTTAAATCTGTCAATGTTTCCATTGTTAATGGAATTTTTTTGTCGTCTTTAATGGTTTGCGCAATTTCTATTATCCAATTGGCTTTTGTGCTGTAATTTCGAACTTTGGAGATATGTGGAATTAGTTCTTCGACGCTTGATGATGCCAAACTTTTCATATTTGGAAAACTTTCGAACAAAGCAGGAGCTATAGAATTAATATTAGCATCTGAATCTTGAGCAGAAAGGATTACCATAATCATTAGCTGGTAAATATTTTTATAGTCTAATGGATGTTTTCGACCTTTATATTTTTTAAGAATTGGAGCTAATTTTTTTTCCCAATCATCGGTTTTTTCAAATAATTCCATATTGAATAAATTAAATTGCTTTTCTTATTTCTCGATATCTTTTATGAACTCATCATATTCCAAATAAAACATTTCTAAGGCATTCATTTTTTCATAGAAAAAATCAAATATCTCATCCCAATATTTACGGTTGCTTACGCTTACATTCAGTTTTTCGACCCAAATGCGACTAATGGTTTTGCCATTCTCTAGAGTGAAATTTTTCTCAAAAACTAAATCTTTGATGAATTCTTCTTCAAGTATATTTTTTAGGGCTACTAATTTATCAAAATATTGCATGCGTAATTCAGTATTTCGCATTTCGATATCAATATGTACTTGGGCTTTAGTATTTTCTACGTAAAATTTAAACGAGAAATCTTTTATTTTAGTGTCGTACAAAACCCATTTGCGAGGATATTTTTGAGCAAATTCTACCCAAAATTCTTGTTTTAGTTTTTGATTTTCAGCTTTACTGTACATATAATTGGGTTTTGAATGTTTAATATTTGTTTGTCACTTTTTTCTAAAGTATATTTAGGTATTATTATTTGCAAAAATAACCTTTGATTATGGATTTTCAAGATTTTTTACAAATTGTTCCTCATTTGAATGCTGTAAATCTTCCTGGAGTAGAGGCACACAATATCATGGTGCCCGAAGAACGTCTTAAAATCATAAAAAATATAAATTTTGAAAAAATAAATCCTAAAAATGCTGGTGTATTGATGCTGATTTATCCAAAAAAGGGTCAGACACATTTAGTTCTCATTGTTAGAAATTCTTATAAAGGTGTTCATTCTTCTCAAATTGCTTTTCCGGGTGGAAAATATGAAGATAAAGATTTAACTCTTAAACAAACTGCTTTGAGGGAAACATTTGAGGAAGTTGGAATTGATTCGGATAAAATACAGATATTAAAAGCTTTTACCCATTTATATATTCCGCCGAGTAATTTTATGGTTTATCCTTTTTTGGGAATTTGCAAAGAAGAAATTACATTTTACCCTGATCCAATCGAAGTAGCAGATATAATTGAATTGCCATTGTCTATTTTCCTAAGTGATTCTATAGTTGTTGACGCAAAAATTAACACTTCTTATGCTAATTCGATTGAAGTTCCTGTTTTTAAAATTGACGAGCATATTGTCTGGGGCGCTACAGCTATGATGTTGAGTGAGTTAAAGGTTGTTCTGAATTCTATTTTGAGTAAAATCAATTTTTAGATTATTGTCTTTTTGTTAAAAGAAAAGCCATTAATCTTTATAAAGGAAAAAAAATAGTAATTTTGCAGTCCCAAATCTTTAAAAACAAACAATCTTATGGGATTATTTAAACGAAATCCTTTTGGACATATACTGTTTATAAAAAAATGGTTGATTCGGATTTTCGGATTCATTAGCCACAGACGTTATCGTGGTTTTAATGAATTGCAAATTGAAGGTTCAGAAATCATTAAGACGTTACCTGAAACCAATGTTCTTTTTATATCCAATCATCAAACTTATTTTGCAGACGTTACTGCAATGTTTCATGTTTTTAACGCTAGTTTGAGCGGGCGTGAAGATTCTATAAAAAATGTTTGGTATATGTGGAATCCTAAGTTAAACATGTATTATGTTGCCGCCAAAGAAACAATGAATGCTGGGTTACTGCCAAAAATCATGGCTTATGCAGGTGCTGTTTCTGTAGAACGAACATGGAGAGCAAAAGGAGAAGATGTAAAAGAGAAAAAAGTCGTAAATCCAAACGACACCGAAAACATAAAAATAGCGTTGGATGATGGTTGGGTAATCACCTTTCCGCAAGGAACGACCAAGTCATTTAAACCAGTTCGAAAAGGTACTGCACATATTATCAAACAACATAGACCTATTGTAGTTCCTATTGTAATCGACGGTTTCAGACGTTCTTTTTGCAAAAAAGGATTACGTATGAAAAAGAAAGGAATTCTTCAATCTATGATTATTAAAGAGCCTTTGGATATTGATTATGATAATGACACAATCGAAGAAATTGTTGAGAAAGTAGAATATGCCATTGAGCAACATCCTTCGTTTCTAAAAGTGATTCCTGCCGAAGTACTCAAAGAGCAAGATGAATTAAATAAAACCAGACAGTGGAATTATTAAACAAAAAAGAGGCGTAAAAGCCTCTTTTTTTATTGTTTTTCAATTGTTGTCACACATTTTTACAAATCTATTTTCTTTAACTCTTCATAATTATTTTGCAAACGCTTTAATAAAATTCCGTAGATTAATTTATATATCAGCCAGAAAGCAAAAGTACATATCGCTGTGGCAAGAATCAATACAACAAACGAAATTAAGGCGATATTTAATGGCATTTCAGGATGAACGACACCATTTTTAGAAGCACCTTCTAAATAGCCTTCATGAAAAAAATAGCCACCAAATACGATTATAAAGACTGCAAAAAAGGATAAATTAAATGCAATATATTGTTTTACAACTTTTCTTGTTTTTAATATAGTCGAGATAAGTTTCTTGGTGTTATCATCCACCGCAATTTTGCGATACATAGTGTAGAACCTAAAAATAAAATATAATACCACTATATAAAAGAGTATCGTAGTTACAATGTAATAACTGTATATCTTTAAATGTTTAATTAATTCTATATTTTTTTCGTCATATTTAGTAAACGACAATACTAAACCAGAAAATAATCCTAAGCCAAGTTCAATAATACTCACTATAAAAATCCACTTCACTATTGAAGATGACCTTTTATGAATCATTGTGTATATTTCTTTTTCCGAAACCTGTGCAAAAGAATCTGAGTTTTTTTTCCAGTCTTTTTTTAATAAATCCAACTCTTTCATACGCCTAATGGATTTAATATTTTTTTTAATTTCCCTTTAATTCTGTTCATTTTTACCCTTGCATTCACTTCACTAATCCCTAAAGTTTCCGATATTTCACCATAATCTTTATCTTCCAGATACATAAACACCAATGCTTTTTCAATGTCATTCAATTGATAAACCGCTTGATACATTAATTTCAATTGTTCTTCCTCTTCATAATTGTATTCAATATCATGTGTAAAATGCTGCCGTCCCTCATACTCAACCGTTGCAATGCTGCGTTTGTTTTTGCGATATAAAGTAATGGCAGTATTCAAGGCGACTCGATAAGCCCAAGTAGAAAATTTGCTTTCGCCTCTAAATTTTGGAAAAGCCTTCCATAGCTGAATAGTGATTTCTTGGAACAAATCCTTGTGGGCATCCTCACCAGCTGTATATAATCGACAAATTTTGTGGATTATATTCTGGTTTTCCTGTAGTTGCTTAACAAAAGAAGGTTCTAAATTTTCACTCATATTTCATTAGTACACCAGAGGTATATTTTGTTACAAAGTACTAGTTTTTTTTAAAAATAATTAGGAGCACAAACTCCAGTTTCAAAACAACATTAGTCCCGCTATCCGTTACAATCTTATTGCCCGAACCACGGTCAATAAGGATTTTCACTACTATCGGGGCTATTTTAGAAATTTAGTTTTTCAAACGCGCAAATCAATAATCTGTATTTATTTAAATTCTCGCTTACAATCCCTTCGATACACAACTCAAAAATCTCTTTTCTGATAATAGTTAACCATCAGGTTCACGAATTTACTGTAGCTATCCATTCCATCCTTTTGCTGATTAATCTTTAAAAAACGATCATAAAAAGCATGAAAACCAGTTTCAATCGGCGTTTGATATTCTTCCCAAAAATCCTCACTTTCCTGATAGTTTTTTAAAATTCCCGGATGAACGGTCTTAAGTAATTGTTTCAACACTTTTTCATCCCTTGCCTGCCAATTACCTAGACAATAACGCAAAGCCATACTATATCCCGAATATTGAAAATATAAATTATCATTTTTGATGGAAGATAAAAAACCTATGAAATTGCATTCGCTTTCGCTGGCATAACCCATTTGGTGTGCCATTTCATGATTTGTTGTCATCGGGAAACTGTACATTGGCCCTAAGTAATTTACTTGGGCTTCGTTGGTAAACGGATTCAAATAGCCACCAAAACCCATGTATGTCAGTGGTAAACTAAAGAGAGATTTCTTGATACTCAAATGCGAATAAGTGAAAAAGTTATATTCTCTCGCGAGGTTTTTATATCCATTTTGGTTCATCTCAAAAACCTGATTTTGAGAATAAGGAAAAACTACTTTTAAACTATCATTTTTTGTAATCAGCCTTTGAACTGTATTTGTTTTTGCGATTAGCTTTTTGGTGAAAGCTAATAAATCGGCATCTGTATAATCTCTTTCAATGACCATTTTTTCAAATAAAGGTTCGCGGTAATAATTGAGAGCCCATAGAAAATGAAAGAAAAAATAAAAAATAGATAAAGCGCTCAAAATGCTTAAAAGGTTATTTTTCCATTCAGTTTTCCATGATTTTCTCTTTTTCCAAAACCATTTTATCAGAAGGATAATTAAAATAAAATAAATAATATCACCTACCGAGAACGGAATTTTACCCAAAACAATCCTGGAAAATTTTGATAGATAAACATAAAATCCGTTACTGTAAATTTGTTCTACGGTTTCAGGAAAAAATCGGATGATTTTTAGGATTATGATTTGTACCAGAAAAAATATTGGGAGGATATAACTACGTTTCATTTTTTATAAATTGTATTGTAAAGAAACAAATTTTGAGGAATTATTTCTTTTAAAATAAATGAAAACTTTATAAAACTAGCTTGGGAGTTTGTAACTTTGAAGCTCATAAATGTTAAACTTCAAACAAAAAATAAATGAGTCAGGAGATAAGAAATCTAGAACCAAAAGCAATTTGGAACAAATTTGCCGATTTAAATGCAGTGCCTCGTCCTTCTAAAAAAGAGGAACGCGTAATAGAGTTTATGAAAAATTTTGGTGCTAGTTTGGGATTGGAAACTTTTGAAGATGAAATCCGAAATGTAATTATTCGTAAGCCAGCCACTCCAGGCATGGAAAACAGAAAAACTGTAGTACTACAAGGGCATTTGGATATGGTGTGTCAAAAAAATGCTGATACTGTTTTTGATTTTGATACTCAAGGAATCGATATGTATGTGGATGGGGATTGGGTTCGTGCTCGAGGAACTACACTTGGTGCCGATAATGGTCTAGGAGTTGCTACGATAATGGCAATTTTGGAAAGCAAAGATATTCCGCATCCAGCTATCGAAGCGTTATTTACGATTGATGAGGAAACGGGAATGACAGGAGCTTTGAATTTAAAAGGAGGGATTCTTACAGGTGATATTTTATTGAATTTGGATACTGAAGAAGATAATGAAATTGGTATTGGATGTGCCGGGGGAATTGATGTAACCGCTACTGCAGAATATGATGAAGAAGCAACTCCGGAAGGTTCGGTAGGATATACAATAAAAGTAAAAGGATTAAACGGCGGACATTCAGGAATGGATATTCATAAAGGTTTGGGGAATGCCAACAAAATTATGAATCGTCTATTGTTTGATGGCTTTGATAATTTTGGATTGCAAATTTCAGAAATTAACGGAGGAAGTCTTCGTAACGCTATTCCGCGTGAAAGCACTGCAAAAGTGATTATAGCTGCAGTTTATGACGAAGCTTTTGTGTTTGATATGCAACAAATTGTTAACGAAATCAAGACTGAATTTCAAACCACGGAGCCTAATCTTGAAGTGGTATTTGAAAAATTAGATACTGTTCCTACAAAGGTAATGCCACCAATAGCTCAGTTTTATTTTGTCCGCTCAATGTACACTGCTCATAACGGTGTTTATAGAATGAGCGCCGATTTTGAAGATTTAGTTGAAACTTCTAATAATATTGCCAAAGTTGAAGTAGGAGGAGGGAAGTTCTCTGTACAATGTTTAACACGTTCTTCTGTAGAATCTTCTAAGTTTGATTTGGCAAATGCTTTGCGTTCTGCTTTTGAATTAATGGGTTGTGAAGTAGAATTTTCAGGTTCTTATCCAGGTTGGTCACCAAATCCTAAATCTGAAATATTAGATGTTCTGGTTTCTATTTATGAAAAACAAAATGGTGAAAAACCAAATGTTGCAGCTTGTCACGCTGGTTTAGAATGTGGGATTCTAGGAACAAATTATCCTGATATGGATATGATTTCTTTTGGACCAACTATTCACGGTGCACATTCTCCAGATGAGAGAGCAAGTATTTCCTCAACTCAAAAATATTGGAAATTTGTATTGGAAATTTTGAAAAATATACCAGTGAAATAATTTTCTATGGATAAACCCTATTCGGTTTATTGTCCCGTCTGAAATAACTATACAATCGTTCTTTCAGGCGGGATATATTTTTACTTTTAAAATATCGAATAGCCTAATATAATTGATGTAGTTTTATAGTGAGAAATCCAATCGTTGTAATGTGCTAAATTATTTCTCTCTGTATGGTATCGCAATTCTATACTGTATTTATCATATAGTTTGTAACCTATACCAAAGGCAAAATTATTGCCATTGCTTATTTCTAGGGACTTGTAAACTGAATTGTCTGCCTTTTTAAATTCCAATGTAGAATCTAACACTAAATCATAAACAAAAGCAGCGTCTATAAATATTTTGGAATTCTTATTTAGAAAAAAATAATGTCTTACTCCAATAGGAATTTCAATAGAAGTATATTTTATTTCTGTTGTTAGTGGGCCCGCAACCAAAAAACTATATTTATTTGTTTTTTCTCCATTAAAACTTTGATAAGTGGGTTCCACCAAAAGAGTCCATTTGTTTTTATTAAAAGGAAAGATAAACTCCGCTTCAACTCCAAAACCGAAAGCTGATTTTTCCCCAAAATCGGTATTTGTTGAAAGAGTTACATCGTTATCTATATTTAAAGACGATTTGTTTAAACGAGGCCTCAGAGTTAAATTAAATAAATCTTTTTTTTGTAGTTGTTGCTTTACCTGATAATTGATATAGTCAGACTTACTACATTTATTATATTCGCAAAAGACGCTAATTAAACTATCTTCCCTATAATCTAATTTTAAAAGGTCTTCTGTTTTTATTGTTGAACATTTTAAATTATCCCATAATTGTTTTCTAAATAGATTATTTGCTTGGACTTGATTGTTAGAGTTCTTGTAGCTTTTAAAGATTAACTGCTCAATATTAGAATTGTCTATATTGTAAAAGAATTTCTCAACGCTCCCGCCTTGGTATAAAGTAGCTTTGCCTTCAACCAATACTCTTAAAAAAAGTTGCTTTTCATTGAAAATTGGATTTACATCAGTACTCAAATCGTTAAGACTTTCACTTGATTCATCTATGTTAACGGTTTTTCTAATAAATTTTGAGATATTGTAAATTCCAAACTCTTTGACGGATTCGATTCCAATTGTTTTTGCATCATCATTTTCAGATACTTTATATTTAAAATTAGTTGGATTTTGCGCCCAATCATTATTTTTTATAAAGCATTCAAATTTTTGGTCATAATTATTAATGAAATAGCCTTTTTCATATAAAATTTGAGAGTAACAATTAAGGGTTAAAATTGTTGTAAGAAAGAGTAAAAGTTTGTTCATTTAATTTAATGTTTTGATTATAATTGGTTTAGAAATACTAAACATTTTTTGCCCGCCATTTATGACAAAAAAACGCCATTTCTATGATAAATATAGCAAATTATTGACACGAATCAATCCATATTAGGAATGTGATTTTTATAAAAATCCTATAACCGTTTGACATGACCAATTGCATAATCAATGGCATACAAAGGAGATATATCAACAAAAAAGCAGACTATAGTTGTAGCTCGATTTGGTTAATAGATCTAATGATAATAGTAATGTTTTTTTCTCTCTAATATTTTAGTTAGTTAATATTGTTTATGCAAAAAAAATTCTACTTTAGAAGTATTGTTTTGCTAAATACTGAAAATCAGTATTGTTATAAGCAATATTAACTAACTAAATAATTAAAGCTATGAAAAAAAAATTATTATTACTGTTGTTTTTTGTTAGTACCATTACAGCTTTCTCCCAAACATCTGATGCTGAATTGGAAGCTATGGTTAACCTTTTAGTAGTACAAAAAAAAGAAGCTGTCGGTAAACTGATGAATATTCCTCCAAGTGATGCAGAGGTTTTCTGGAAAATTTATGATGACTATCAGTTGGAAAATAAAAAAACAACGTTAGAAAGGCTGAGATTATATGAAAAAACAGCTAATGCATATAATGATCTAAAACCGGAGTTAGCAGAATCATTAGCTAATCAGTATTTTAAAAACAGAAATGAGCAGGAAAATAGTTTGGAAACATATTATAAGAAAATTAAAAAAGCAACAAATGCTACTTTGGCATTTCAGTTTTATCAGGCAGAAGTCTATTTGTTGACTTTGGTAAGAGCACAAATCATGCAGCAAATCCCTACTTATGGGCAAGTGCAGCAAATGAATATTATAAAATAGTTTTACTATTTATCAAAAAGTGGTCAGATTCAGATTTTAGTATCCAGTTACTAAAATATGAATCTGACCACTAATTTTTTAGTCTCTTTTAGGGTTCTTTTTCTTTTCTCTCTTTTCTTCCTTTTTTTCTTTTGCGGTTTTAAGAGGCTCTTTTTTGACTGTTTTCTTTGCGTCTTGGCTTTTTGACATGATTATTTTTTTTTAGAAGTTTGTTTTGTAATTGATTGACTTTCTTTATTCAAGTAAATTTAGGGAATTAAATTTCACTTTGATGTTTTTTTAAAGTTGGGCACAAAAAAATCCCCAACTACTTTGTAATTGAGGATTTAAATTCAGGTCTATTTTTTATTAAGAAACCAAAACCCAAGCGCCACTAGCGATTAAACTTTCAGCTTTCTTGTATTTCATTTCTTGTTTTTGTCCATTCGCAACATTTTGAATAGTTACCGTATCATTGCGGTTTATTTTTGGTTGATCGCGAACGATAGTTTCAGTTACTTGACGTTGTTGAGTTTCCCCAGCTTCACGATTAGCACTTTCACTATTCGGAATTTCGTCTTTACTTAATTTGTAATCTTCTACTTGGCGCTCGATTCTAGCTTCTTCAATGACTGGAGCTTGTTGAGCTGGTAAATCACCTTTGAACAAGAATGAAATTACTTCTTTGTTTACATTATCAAGCATTCCACGGAATAAATTGAATGCCTCTAATTTGTAAATAAGCAATGGATCTTTTTGTTCGTGAACAGCCAATTGAACCGATTGTTTCAATTCGTCCATTTTACGCAAGTGTTTTTTCCAAGCTTCGTCCACAATCGCCAAAGTGATGTTTTTTTCGAAATCGGCAATCAATTGGTTTCCTTTGGATTCATACGCTTTTTTCAAATCGGTAACCACGTTCAAGGATTTGATTCCATCCGTAAATGGAACGATGATGCGCTCGAATTGGTTGTTTTTGTCTTCATAGACATTGCTGATAATCGGGAATGCTTCTCTCGCGCTGCGTTCTGTTTTCTCGGTGTAAAATGCCAAAGCTGCTTTATACACTTTTCCAGTCAATTCGATATCCGTCAATCTGTTGAACTCACTTTCGGTGACAGGTGAAGTGATGGAGAAATAACGAATCAATTCGAATTCGAAGTTTTTGAAATCATTGCTTGGTTTATTGTCGCTTACGATCAAGTCACAAGTGTCATACAACATATTGGCGATATCCAGTTTCAAACGCTCTCCAAACAAGGCGTGACGACGACGTTTGTAAACCACCTCACGTTGGGCATTCATTA
>NZ_DATIDY010000128.1:0-17270 GCF_035456085.1 Flavobacterium sp. | reverse complement strand
GTAGAAACTACTATTCCGTTTGATTTAGTTAAACCAAAATACGAAGCTTCTAAAAAATACGAATATACAAAAGGCACATGGAGCTGGATTATGAAAATGGATAACAATACCACTTTTCCAGTGCAAAAACAGTATATCGATTTTAGTAACGCAATGGGTTACCACACCATCTTAGTAGATGCACTTTGGGATACTCAAATCGGTAAAGATAAAATTGCTGAATTGGCTAAATATGGCGAAAGCAAAGGCGTAGGCCTTTATTTGTGGTACAATTCTAATGGGTATTGGAATGATGCTCCTCAGGGACCAAGAGGAATCATGGATAATACAATTATTCGTCGTAAAGAAATGGCTTGGATGAAAAGCATCGGAATAAAAGGAATCAAAGTTGATTTTTTTGGCGGAGATAAACAGGTAACTATGAAGCTATACGAAGACATTTTAGCCGATGCAAATGACTTTGGAATCATGGTTATTTTTCATGGTTGTACTTTGCCTCGAGGATGGGAGCGCATGTACCCAAATTATGCAGCAAGCGAAGCAGTTCTGGCAAGCGAAAATTTACATTTTGGTCAAGGAAGTTGTGATAATGAAGCAAAGAATGCGGCTACACATACATTTATCAGAAATGTGGTAGGAAGTATGGATTTTGGCGGAAGCGCATTAAATCAATTTTATAATAGCGACAATATTCCGAATAAAGGTTCAAAACGAATGACTTCGGATGTTTTTGCTTTGGCGACAGCCGTACTATTTCAAAGTGGTGTACAACATTTTGCTTTGGCACCAAACAATTTGACAGATGCTCCTGACTGGGCGATTAATTTCATGAAAGAAGTGCCAACAACTTGGGATGAAGTGAGATTCATAGATGGCTATCCTGGGAAATATGTTGTGCTTGCCCGCCGTAAAGGAACAAAATGGTATATAGCAGGTGTAAATGCACAAAAAGAATCGGTAAAAATTAAAGTAAATCTCCCAATGATTACAGCCGGAACTGAACTAAAACAGTATAGCGATGATTCGCAATTAAAAGGAAAAGTAAGTACGCTGAAAATAAACAAAAATCAATTTGCAGAAATAACAATCCCTTGTAATGGTGGAATTGTATTGATCAACTAAGAAATTCAATTAGAAGTAAATGATAAATTTTAGACAAATATTAAAAGTAAAAACAATGCTGATGGTTACGATTGGCAGTGTTTCTTTTGCTCAAAATCCACTGATTAGGGATCAATTTACCGCCGATCCTTCTGCGAGAGTTTTTGGGGATAGAGTGTATGTTTTTCCTTCACACGATATTTTAGCTACCGAAGGAAAAGGCCGTAAAGACTGGTTTTGTATGGAAGATTACCACGTATTTTCATCAGCCAATTTAACGGATTGGACAGATCACGGTATGATAGTCGAACAAAATAAAGTGCCTTGGGTAAAGCCCAATAGTTACAGTATGTGGGCTCCTGATTGTATCGAAAGAAACGGCAAATACTATTTCTATTTTCCAAGTGTTCCAAAAGACACTATTAATTTCAAAAGAGGTTTTACAGTAGGTGTCGCTATTGCCAATAAGCCTGAAGGACCTTATGTACCCGAGTCAGAACCGATAAAAGGTGTCAGAGGAATCGATCCTAACGTTTTTATTGACAAGGACGGACAGGCCTATCTCTATTGGTCTGGAGGAAATATTTTCGTAGCTAAATTAAAAGAAAACATGGTTGAGTTGGATTCAGAAGTAAAAACACTTGAGAATCTTCCTGAAAAAGGATTAAAAGAAGGTCCTTATATGTTTGAGAGAAATGGGATTTATTATTTGACCTATCCGCATGTTGAAAATAAAATTGAACGTTTGGAATATGCTACTGCCAATAATCCTTTGGGACCATTTAAAGTTGCTGGTGTCATTATGGATGAATCACCTACTGGTTGCTGGACGAATCATCATTCGATTATAGAATTTAAAAAAGAATGGTATTTGTTTTATCATCATAATGATTTGTCGCCGCAATTTGATAAAGCAAGATCAATTCGTGCCGATTATTTGCATTTTAACCCAGATGGAAGTATTCAAAAAGTGATTCCGACTTTAAGAGGCGTTGGAATTACCAAAGCCACAGATCAAATTCAGATTGATCGATATTCTGAATTAAGCAAAGAAGTTTCGATTTCATTTTTAGATAATCAGAATTCCTTTAAAGGCTGGAAATCAACTTTCAATCAAGCTGGTGGATGGATTCAATACAATGCGGTCGATTTTGGACAAAAAAAATTAAAATCAGTAGTTGTAAAAGCCTTGTCAGAAAAAGGCGGAGTGCTTCAAATTCGCACCAAAGGAATCAATCAACAAATAATTGCCGAGGTGATTATCCCTAAAAACAGTAATTGGACAGAAATAAAATCACCATTATTGAAAACACAATCGGGTGTTCAAAATTTGTTTGTCACATCAAAAAACGATAATCAAATTGAAGTCGATTGGATAAAATTTGAATAAATATTAACACACATATATCAAAAAATGAAAAACGCACAATTATTATTTTTATCTACCATTATGGGGCTTTCTGTGCTTACAGGGGCTGATGCACAAGCCCAAAAAAGCACAGTCAAAAATCCACCAGTATTCACAAAAGTTGTTTATCAGGGAGATGATCAGATTTATAAAAAGAATCCATTAAAAGCAGGGGAGTTTTATAACCCGGTTTTACAAGGTTGTTATCCAGACCCCGCTATTACCAGAAAAGGAGATGATTATTATATGGTTTGTTCTTCATTTGCAATGTTTCCTGGAGTGCCTATTTTTCATTCTAAAGATTTGGTAAACTGGACAGATTTGGGTGGTGTTTTAAATAATATTAACGAATTCAATCCACACGATACCGGAATTAGTGCTGGAGTTTACGCTCCAGGGATTACTTACAATCCGCATAATGATACTTTTTATATGATTGTAACTGCTTTTTCTGGCGGACTTGGAAACATCATCGTAAAAACCAAAGACCCGATGAAAGGCTGGGGAAGCCCAATAAAGCTTGATTTTGGTGGAATAGATCCTTGCATTTTCTTTGATGATAATGGAAAAGGCTATATAGTCCATAACGACGCTCCAGACAAAGGGAAGGAATTATACAACGGTCACCGCGTAATTAAAGTTTGGGAATATGATGTTGCCACAGATAAAGTAATTCCTGGCACAGATAAAATCATTGTTGATGGAGGAGTAGATTTATCCAAAAAACCTATTTGGATCGAAGCACCGCATTTGTATAAAAAAGACGGCCGTTATTATTTAATGTGTGCCGAAGGTGGTACAGGCGGTAATCACAGTGAAGTTATTTTTGTGAGCGATAGTCCAAAAGGGCCTTTTAAACCATCATCAAACAATCCAATTCTTACGCAACGCTATTTTCCACAAAACAGAGCCAATAAAGTGGATTGGGCTGGACACGCTGATTTGGTTTTAGGACCGGACAACAAATATTACGGAGTGTTTTTGGGAGTGCGTCCTAATGATAAAGACAGAGTAAATACAGGACGCGAAACGTTTATGTTACCAGTTGATTGGTCGGGAACTTTCCCAGTTTTTGAAAATGGATTAGTTCCAATGGAGCCAAAATTAAAAATGCCAAACGGTGTTACTGAAAACAAAACAGGTAAAGATGGATTTTTTCCAAATGGTAATTTCACTTTCGAGGAAAATTTTACTTCCAATAAGTTAGATTACAGATGGATTGGTTTAAGAGGACCACGCGAAAATTTTATTGCTGTTACCAAAAAAGGTCTGCAAATCAATCCATTCGCGGTCAATATTAAAGAAGTAAAACCAACTTCAACGCTTTTTTACAGACAAATGCATAACGCCTTTTCATTTGCAACAACAATCGATTATAAACCGGCATCTGAAAAAGATTTGGCTGGAATTGTATGCCTGCAAAACGAGAAATTCAATTATGTTTTTGGTGTGACCAAAAAAGGAAATGACACTTATATTTTGTTAGAAAGAACAGAAAAAGGAACGTCTAAAATTATTGCTAATGCAAAAATTGACATCAAAAAACCTGTGCGTTTACAAGTAAAAGCAGTTGGAGATAGTTACGAATTTAGTTATGCTGTAAATGGTGCTGATTTTCAAAATCTTGGTGGAGCTGTGTCTGGCGACATTCTTTCAACCAATGTTGCAGGCGGTTTTACGGGAGCATTGGTTGGATTGTACGCTACCACTGCTAACGATGCAAAACCAGAATAAAAAAATTGATAGTTTTTTTGGCTGTATATAGCTTTTGTACAGCCAATTTATGATAAAGAAAATATATAATTATGCAGATAAAAAAGAGTTCAGTTTTATTACTTCTTGTGCTTGTTTTTTTGGGATGTAAGCCAAATCAATCCACAATAAAAGTTGCTGAAAAAGGAAATACTCAAAATTGGGTAGGAACTTGGGCTACAGCTCAAATGTTGGTTGAACCCAATAATATGCCACCAGCTCCAGGTCTTACTGAGAACACAATCCGCCAGATTATTAGAGTCTCAATAGGAGGGAAAAAATTACGATTGCGTTTTTCGAATATTTTTAGTGATCAGCCAACAGTTTTAAAATCAGTGAGCGTTGCCAATGCCCTTGAAGGAGCAGCGATTGATGAAAAAACTCAAAAAGCATTAAGTTTCAATGGAAATGCTGGCGTAACATTAAATCCAGGGCAAGATGTTTTTTCGGATTCTTTTGATTTTCAGCTAAAAGAAGGGCAGCTTTTGGCAATAACAATACATTACGGAGCGACTTCGCAAAAGACTACAGGACATCCCGGTTCCCGTACAACATCTTATATTTTGCAGGGAGATCAGATAAATAATATAGATTTTGCAGGAGCAACAAAAACAGATCATTGGTACACAATTATGGGTGTTGATGTAATTGCTGCGGTAAATTCGGCAAATATCGTTTGTTTAGGAAATTCAATTACAGACGGACGCGGTTCTGGAACTAATAAACAAAACCGTTGGACGGATATTTTATCTGGCCGTTTATTACAAAATAAAAATACAGCAAATATTGGAGTATTGAATTTAGGAATTGGGGGAAACTGTGTCGTTAAGGGAGGTTTAGGACCAACGGCGCTAGATCGTTTTGAAAGAGATGTACTTTCTCAAGCGGGAACAAAATGGTTGGTTATCCTTGAAGGAATCAATGATATAGGTGGAATTAAAAATGCTGAAGACGCACCAATCAAGGCACAAGAACTTATTAGCGCATATAAAGTGATGATAGAAAAAGCGCATGCAAAAAACATAAAAGTTTACGGTTGTACTATTTTGCCTTTTCAAAAATCATTTTATGATGCTCCATTCAAACAAGATGCTAGGGACACTGTAAATGCTTGGATTCGAAGTAAAAATAGTGGTTTTGATGCTGTCATTGATTTTGATAAAGAAATGGTTTCGGAACCGGGTTCTAAAACTATTTTATCCAATATGCACGATAATGATTTTTTGCATCCAAATGAATTAGGTTACCGAAGAATGGGTGAAGCGATTGATTTAGGTTTGTTTAAGTAAAAAGAATTTCTCCTGAAGATGAAGTTTGGACAAAATAAATATTATTCCGCTTATTAATGCATTTGATACACCAACTTTTGAAAATTTAATTGCCACTAGATTATAAAATTAACTACCAGATTACTTTAAAATATGAAAAAAATAACCAACCTAATGCTGTTCGTTATGTTATTATTAGCAGCAAATACTATTTATTCCCAAGATCCAAATTTTCAAATCTATTTAAGTTTTGGTCAATCCAATATGGAAGGAAATGCTAAGATTGAACCACAGGACACTGTTGCCGTAGACGGTCGTTTTCAAGTTTTGGAAGCGGTAAATTGCCCGGAACTTGGTCGCGAAAAAGGAAAATGGTACACGGCAGTTCCTCCATTATGCCGTTGTAAAACAGGTTTGACTTTGACAGATTATTTTGGTCGAAAAATGGTTGAAAATCTTCCAAAAAATGTAAAAGTCGGAATTATAAATGTCGCAGTTGGAGGTTGTAAAATTGAACTATTTGATAAAGATAAATATGAAAATTATATGACTACTGCCCCTGATTGGATGAAAGGTATGGTAAATGAATATGATGGAAATCCTTATGCCAGATTGGTCGAAATGGCAAAAATAGCTCAGAAAAGCGGAGTGATAAAAGGCATTTTGTTGCACCAAGGAGAATCAAATACAGGAGATACGCTTTGGACAAAAAAAGTCAAAATTGTTTATGATAATTTAATGAAAGACTTAAATCTTGATCCTCAAAAAGTGCCTTTACTTGCTGGAGAAACTGTCAACGCTGACCAAGGCGGAATATGTGCCAGCATGAATACAATCATTGCAACTCTTCCGCAAACAATACCTAATTCATACGTGATTTCATCAAGTAAATGTACTGTTGCTAAAGATAATTTGCATTTTGATGCTAATGGTTATAGAGAATTAGGAAAAAGATATGCTGAAAAGATGTTGACTTTATTAGATCAAAAGAAGAATAAATAATAGTCGAAATACTATTCATAATTAAATGCTATTAATAAACAACCAACACCATTTTATTAAATGAAAAAAGCAAATAAAAATTTTCAAAATACGAGCAAGGAAAGGTTAAGGCTGTTTATAGCGTTTAATTTTTTACTGTTTTCTGTTTTTGTTCATTCACAAGAAATCATCCCATTATATTCTTCAAAAATTCCTAATTCCAAACCATCGACTCTCAAAGAATCGGGCACAGGAATGTATAAAGATGTTACCGTTCCAACGCTTGAATATTTTAAACCCAATGCCGAAAAAGCTTCGGGAACTGCAATAATCATTGTTCCAGGAGGAGGTTATTCGGTTGTAGTTTATGATGGAGAAGGGGTAAGCGCTGCAAAAGCTTTGGCCGAGAAAGGGATCGCAGCATTTGTTCTCAAGTACAGATTACCCAATGATGCTATTATGATTGATAAAAAAATTGGCCCGTTACAAGATGCTCAACAAGCCATCAAATTAGTAAGAGACAATGCTGAAAAATGGGGCTTGGATAAAAATAAAATTGGTATTATGGGCTTTTCGGCAGGCGGACATTTAGCTTCGACTGTAGCAACACATTTTGAGAAATCGTATATAGAAAATAAAGAAAAAACCAGTCTCCGACCAGATTTTCAGATTTTAGTGTATCCGGTGATTAGTATGACAAATGAGTTAACTCATCAAGGTTCGAGAGATAATTTATTAGGACAAAATCCAAATAAAGAGGATATTGATTTGTTTTCTAATGAAATGCAGGTGAAATCTAATACGCCTCCCGCTTATTTGACTCATACTGCCGATGACAAAACCGTAGATGTCGATAACAGTATTGTCTACTTCGAAAAATTAAGGCATCAAAAAATTCCTGTTGAAATGCACATTTATCCTAAAGGAGATCATGGATTTATTTTCAGATTTCCAGGATGGATCGAACCTTTATTTAGTTGGCTGCAAAACAATTCATGGCTAAAGAAATAATTGTAACTGAATACCTTTTTATAAACTAACCAACCACATAAAAATGAAAAATCAAAATAATCTCTATAAAATCAGCTGCTTTTTAATAACTGTTATTTGTTCTTCAAATATGCTTTTAGCTCAGACAAATAAAAAAACAGATAAACCTTTTGGCTCTATAAAATACCGAAATGTTTTTTTGGAAGCTGGGTATAAAAAGAAAGCTATAGACGATAAACTTTCTAAAGCCTATTATGATGTTTTTGAAGGACCAAACAAAGTTTATTTTACAGTTGGTGATACGATGGCCTATGTATCTGATGTGAAAAATAAAGATGCAAGAACCGAAGGAATGTCATACGGAATGATGGTCGCTGTTCAATTGAATAAGAAAGAAGTTTTTGACCGAATCTGGAGGTTTTCCAAAGCATATTTGCAACATCAAAGTGGCCCTCGTGAAGGTTATTTTGCTTGGAGTTTGAATCCGGTTACGATGAAACAGAATTCACCAGGTTCCGCATCAGATGGGGAGTTGTATTATATTACCAGCCTGTTATTTGCATCCAATAGATGGGGTAATAACACCGGAATTAATTATTACAAAGAGGCCCGACGCATACTTGATGCCATGTGGAAAAAAGATGGTACTGGCGGTATTTACAATGTCATTAATACAGAACACAAACAAATAAGTTTCGTACCCGAAGGGAAAGGCTATAATTGGACAGATCCGTCTTATCATGTGCCAGCCTTTTACGAAGTCTGGTCTGAATATGCCAAAGACGGACACGAAGAATTTTACAAAGCTTGTGCAGATACTTCCAGAGTTTTTTTTCATAGAGCAACTCATCCAGTAACAGCCCTTAATTCTGATTATACCGAATTTACCGGAGAACCTCACCCGACTCCATGGATGCCGGCAGGATTTCGGTATGATTCCTGGCGCGTTCCTATGAATATCGCAATGGATTATGCTTGGTTTGGTAAGGATAAAAAATGGCAGAAAGAATATGCTGTAAAATTTCAAAAATTTCTAAGATCAAAAGGAATGGATACTTACGAAGACCAATTTAATCTTGATGGATCCAGACCTGATTTTATTTTGCAAGCGGGAACAGTAAAAAAATTAAGGCATTCTATCGGGTTGGTCGGCACAGCTTCAACAACTGCTTTGATTAATGATGAAAAAGGAAGTTTAGATTTTGTACATGCCATTTGGAACGCTAAGCTTGAACCTTATGAAGATGGTTATTTTGATCCTTATTATGATGGCTTGATGTATCTTTTTAGTTTAATGCATTTAAGTGGAAATTATCAGATTATTACTCCACAAGCCAATTAAGTTTTGTTCTTAAAATAAAAATCATTGTGTTTAAAATTTGATAATTACTATATAATAAGTCAAAAAAATATTTTGCAATAATTATTTATTAATCAATAAAAAACCAACCACATTATGAAACAGTATTCTATTGTTTTGGCATTGTCAATGGCTTTAATTAGTCCATTGGTGGTAGCGCAAACAAATTCAGCCAAAATTATTGAAGATTTTAAACCTTCAACACTAAATCAACCGGGAAAGGAATTTCCACAGGTTAATTCGCAAGGCTATGCAAGATTTCGAATTGAAGCACCTACCGCAGATAGTGTCAGAGTAAGTCTTGGATTAGGAGGAAAAGGCGGAACAAAACTTGAAAAATCATCGGATGGTGTCTGGACAGGAACTACAGCCGGACCAATGGATGAAGGATTTCATTACTACAATCTTACTATCGATGGAGGAAAATTTAACGATCCGGGAGCTTTAAATTTCTATGGTTCTGTCCGTTGGGAAAGCGGTATCGAAATACCGGCTCATGATCAAGATTTTTATGCATTAAAAAACGTGCCTCACGGAAATGTGCAACAAATACTTTTTCCATCAAAAAGCACGAATACGTCACGCCGAGCATTTGTTTACACTCCTCCAGGATATGATAAAGATCAGGCAAAACGATATCCTGTGTTATACTTACAGCACGGTTGGGGCGAAGATGAAACGGCTTGGAGCAATCAAGGACACGCCAATTTGATTATGGATAATCTTATAGCGGATGGCAAAACCAAACCTTTCATCATTGTTATGACTTATGGAATGACAAATGAAATCAAATGGGGCGGATTAAAGAATTTTGATATAACGCCTTTTCAAACTGTTTTGGTAGATGAACTAATTCCGTATGTTGATGCAAATTTCCGCACAATTGCAAAACAATCGCATCGTGCGATGGGCGGACTTTCGATGGGAGGCATGGAAACCCGCACGATTACACTCAATAAGCCTGATGTTTTCTCACGATATGCACTTCTTAGCGGAGGGTTATATAATCCGGAAGATATCAAAGACAAATCAAAAGTAAAATTGATCTTTTTAAGCTGTGGAAGCAAAGAAAAACCAGAAGGAGTAAAAAATGCTGTCACAGCACTCAAAGGCGCTGGTTTCAATGCCGTTTCTTATGTTTCAGAAGGCACTGGACACGAATTTCAAACTTGGCGTCGAAGCTTAAAAGAGCTCGCACCATTATTATTTAATGAGTAATTATAACCATACAAATCAATATTTATGAAAGAAATCTATAGGGTTATATCTATTTTTTTAGATTGTACTTTTTCTAAAAAAACGCTCATACTTCTTTGTTTTGGCGGTATTTCGAATATTTCATTTTCCCAAGATTTAACGCTAAATGATAAAGAATATTTTGAAACTCCAGGCTTGAATGTTCTTGTTTTCAGCAATGAATACAATGGAATGTTTTTTGACGAAAAAACTGCTGGAATAGAATTTATTCATCATGGAGTAAGGACAGTAACTGGCGGGGCGGTAAGACTACATAATACTCCGGAACAATGGGATTTGATTCCAAAAATGATAAGCCGAAAGGTTGACAAAGCTACTAATACCATTGAAGTAAAATTGAGATACGAAGAATATAATTTTGATTCCAATATCACAGTTACTCCAAAAGGAAAAGGGTTTGTAATTAATGTGTCATTAGATAAACCTGTTCCCAAAGAATTGGAAGGAAAGGCTGGTTTTAATATGGAATTTATACCGACTTCCTATGTCGAACATAATTATTTAGTTGATGGAAAAGCAGGAACATTTCCAAGATATCCTTCAAGTAATACTCAAATTAAATCTTCGGTTCAAAAGATTCCGCAGTTTGGCGGACACAATACATTTGATGATCGCGGAAGAAATGAATATATAATTCCTCTTCCATTAGATTCTGGTAAAAAAGTAATTTTAGCACCCGAAACCCCTGAACATAAAGTAAAAATTGAATCCGATCAGGAAGTTATGCTTTTTGATGGTCGAAATCTAGGTCAGAACGGATGGTTTGTTGCCAGGAGTATCCTTCCAATAAATAAAACAGGTAAAGTCCTAAGTTGGTATGTTGAACCTAATACAATTCCAAATTGGAAAAGAGAGCCGGTCATAGGATTTTCTCAAGTAGGTTATATGCCAAACCAAAAGAAAGTTGCCGTTATCGAATTAGACAAAAACGATAAACCGTTGGCAACAGCTTCAATTTTCAAATTAAATGAAGATGGAAAATTTGTAGAGAAGCTAAACGCAAATGTAAAAGTTTGGGGAAATTATCTAAGATATAATTATGCCCAGTTTGATTTTAGTTCTGTTAAGGAAAAAGGACTTTATTACATTCAATATGGAAACCAAAAAACCAATACTTTTCAGATTGAGGATGCTATTTATTCTAATGTTTGGCATCCTACAATGGACGTGTGGTTCCCTGTTCAAATGGATCACATGGAGGTGAATGAAGCTTATAGAGTTTGGCATGGAAAACCATTTTTAGACGACTGCCTCCAAGCACCCTTAAATCACGAACATTTTGATGGCTACAAACAAGGTCCAACTACTGAGACTAAATACAAGCCTTTGGAACGCATTCCAAACATGGCGGTCGGAGGTTGGTTTGATGCGGGTGATTTTGATATTCAGACTTTTTCGCATGTAAGTGTAATCAATAGTTTTGTAGAATCTTGGGAAGCTTTTAGAGTAAACAGAGATGAAACTTATATCGACCAAAAAACACAATATGTAGATATTCATCGTCCTGATGGAAAACCAGATATATTGCAACAAATTGAACATGGAGCTTTGAATCTAGTGGCACAAGTTGAAAATATTGGTCATCCAGTAAGGGGAATTGTTGTTCCAAATTTGCATCAATATCATCATTTGGGCGATGCGTCTACAGAAACGGATAATCTTCCATACAATCCAGCGCTTAAACCTTATGAATCTAATGGAGTTTCGAGCGGCACAATGGATGACAGATGGGCTTTTACCAACCGGACTTCATTTTTAGATTATAGAACTGTTGGCGCTTTGGCATCTGCAAACAGAGCGCTAAAAGGGTATAATGATGAGCTTGCCAATAAATGTTTGTCACTTGCTATTAAGCTATTCGACGAAGCAAATGAAATTGCAAAAACGGCAAAACCAGATGATAGTCCAATGTCCAGATGGGGCAAAGGCAGTGATATGATCGCTTTATTACAATTATATTTAAGCACAAAAGATGATAAATACAAAGAAGGGTATTTGAGTAAAATTTGGCCCTTATTAGATGAAAATGTCGAGTTTACTATTAATTCTGCGTTGCTTGCTGTGCCTTATTTGGGTGATGGCTATAAAGCAAAAATTAGAGAATATGCTATAAAATATAAAGCCAGCATCGACAAAGAAACTTCTGATAATCCTTATGGAGTTCCTATAGTAAAGAGAGGCTGGGGCGGTAGTTCGCAGGTTATTAATTGGGCAAGTACAAATTTTTATATTCATAAATTTTATCCCGATGTGATTGATAAAGAATATGTCTATCAGGGATTAAATTATGTTTTTGGATGTCATCCATATTCTAATTTATCATTTGTAAATGCCGTAGGAAACAAATCCAAAAAAGTGGCTTACGGAAATAATAGAGCTGATTTTACAACAATTGCAGGTGGTGTAGTTCCAGGACTTATTTTTCTGAAACCTGATTTTTTAGAAAATAAAGACGATTGGCCATTTTTGTGGGGAGAAAATGAGTGTATTATTGACGGAGGAGCTTGGTTTGTTTTCCTTGCAAATGCTGTAAATGAACTAGCACAGGAAAAAAATTAAACTTTAAAAATTGAATATGAAACAATTTCTCAAAATAATCATTTTGATTGCAATAATAAATTGCCAGTCAAGTTGGTGTCAGGAAACGGCAAGCGTTGTTGAAGATTTTAAGCCTTCAGAAGTAAATCAGCCAGGAAAGGATTTTCCTCAGGTTAATTCACAAGGTCGCGTACGTGCTAGTGTTGTTGCCCCAAATGCAAATAGAGTGCGACTCGATATTGGAGGTGTTAAATATGATATGAAAAAAAATGATGCAGGTGTTTGGATTGGAGAATCTGCCCCGCAAGACGAAGGATTTCACTATTACCAATTAGAAATTGATGGAGCATCTGTACCAGATCCTGGATCTTTATATTTTTATGGAGCAGGACGTTGGGGAAGCGGAATAGAAATTCCAGCTTCTGATAAAGATTTTTATGCAGTAAAAGACGTTCCTCATGGACTTGTGAGTGAAAATATTTATTTCTCTAAAATTACTAATGCTTGGAGAAGATGCTTTGTCTATACTCCAGCTGAATATAATATTGATGCAAAAAAACGTTTCCCCGTTTTGTATTTGCAACACGGAAGTTTTGAAGATGAAACAGGTTGGAGTAGTCAAGGCAAGGCCAATTTTATATTGGATAATCTAATTGCCGATAAAAAAGCAGTACCAATGATTATTGTTATGGATAATGGATATGCATATAAAAATCAGGGAAATACAACGGAATCCAAACCAGTCTCTGTTTTTGAAGAAGTGATGATGAATGAAATTATTCCGATGATTGATTCAAAGTTTAGAACACTTTCAGATCGTGAGCACAGAGCAATTGCAGGGCTCTCAATGGGTGCAAATCAAACGATGAGAATTGCAATGAACCATCTGGATAAATTTGCCTATTACGGTGGATTTAGCGGAACTTCAAACTATCCAAGCTCGGACGAAATCGATCCTGCTACATTTTTAGACGGAAAGTTTAATGATGGAAAAGTAGTAAACAAACAACTTAAAGTTTTATGGCTGGGGCTAGGAACAAAAGAACCAAAACCTTTCCCAGGCTCGGTAGGTGCATTTAGAGCAATGCTTGATAAACAAGGAATTAAACATATTTTTTATGAATCTCAAGCTACCGCTCATGAATGGCTAACTTGGAGAAGGTCCTTGTATCAATATGCAGGTTTATTATTTAAGTAAACATTCTAATAATTTTTTTTAAAATAAATATTAAGATGAAAAAAAATCTCTTGTCCATTATTACTGTTATGGTTTTTATAACCAGTAGTTTATTGGCTCAAAAAATTGAAAAAGAAGGCCCAAAAGGTTTTGATCAAGTTCGAACCGGAATTCCTAATGGAAAAGTAGAAAGTTTGGAATATAATTCTAAAACTGTCGGTACAACGAGAAAAGTAACGGTTTATACACCGCCTGGTTTTAGTAAAAATAAAAAATATCCAGTTTTGTATTTATTGCACGGAATAGGAGGTGATGAAAAAGAGTGGTTAAACGGAGGTTCTCCACAGGTAATTTTGGATAATCTGTATTCAGAAGGTAAAATGGAACCTATGATAGTTGTTATGCCAAATGGTAGAGCAATGAAAGATGATAGTGCTACAGGAAATATCATGGCTCCAGATAAAATACAGGCTTTTTCAACGTTCGAAAAAGATTTATTAAATGATTTAATTCCTTTTATCGAAAAAAAATATCCAACTCTAAAAGACAGAGAACATCGTGCTATTGCAGGTTTATCAATGGGTGGAGGGCAGTCATTGAATTTTGGACTGGGTAATTTGGATAAATTTGCCTGGGTTGGCGGATTTTCTTCGGCACCAAATACTAAGATGCCCAAAGAGTTAGTTCCTAATCCCGAAGAAGCAAAAAAGAAACTAAAACTGCTTTGGATTTCATGCGGTGACGAGGATGGACTTATTTATAACAGTAAACGCACTCATGATTATTTGTATAAAAATAATGTGCCACATATCTATTATATCGAGCCTGGAGTTCATGATTTTAAAGTATGGAAAAATGGCTTATATATGTTTTCACAGTTTTTGTTTAAACCAGTAGATCCACCAAGTTTTGAAAAATATACCATTTTAGGAACTCCAGCCGAAACAAATATTCGCAATGCTAAATATCCTCAGATATTACCAGACAATCGTGTAGTTTTTAAAGTCAAAGCTCCAGAAGCAACAAAAGTACAAATCGATTTAGGAAAAAAGTATGACTTGGTAAAAGACTCAGAAGGCTTTTGGAATGTAACTACTGATGTTGTCAATAAAGGATTTAATTATTATTCTTTACTAATTGATGGTGTGGCTGTTGCCGATCCAGCAAGCGAAAGTTTCTATGGCATGGGGCGCATGGCTAGTGGCATTGAAATTCCAAACAAAGAAGGCGATTTTTATGCTTTAAATAATGTTCCGCATGGAGACATCAGAATTGAAAAATATCTTTCGAAAGCCACAAATTCCTGGCGTGAAATGTATGTTTACACACCACCAGGTTATGACAAAGCAAATGAAAAATATCCAGTATTATATCTGTTGCATGGAGGAGGAGAAGATCAAAGAGGATGGGCCACTCAAGGAAAAGCCAATTTAATTTTGGATAATTTAATAGCCGAAAATAAAGCAAAACCAATGGTTATCGCAATGATTGATGGTAATATGGCAAATACAGGCGGAATTCAAGGCTTCAATGAAAATGCACTTAAAGCTTTTGAAAATGAATTAAAAACAGGAGCTATTCCTTTTGTAGAAAGTAATTTTAAAGTTGAGACAGATGCTAAAAACAGAGCTTTGGCAGGATTGTCAATGGGAGGATTACAAACTCTTTATACCGGAGTAAAAAACTCAGAAATGTTTTCTAGTATTGGCGTATTTAGTTCAGGTTGGTGGGCTAATAATTCCACTTTATCAGATCCTCAATATGAATTTATGAAAAATAATGCAGCAAAAATTAATTCAAATATCAAAGAGTTTTGGATTTCAATGGGAGGAAAGGAAGATATAGCTTATGAAAATTGCAAAATAATGATGAGCAAATTTGACCAAATGGGAATCAAATACAAATACAGCGAATATTCCGGCGGGCATTCTTGGCCAGTTTGGAGACATGATTTATTTATGTATGCTCCGTTATTATTTAGATAAAATTCTAAAAATGTGTTACGTGTACAGATAGATTTTAGTTGAAATTTTTATTTAAGAACAAAAAAAGATGCTGTTAGGCATCTTTTTTTGTTCAGTAAAAAACAGTAAGAAATTGAAGTAATACTAATTTCAATTTTTTAGGATAGTGTCTGAAGCTTTAATATTTATTGCTTCTTTTTTTTTTGAGTTTTTAGAATCTTCATCTTCACAATCACTACAACTATTCACAGTTGGCATTGCTAAGATCAAAAATCCTGATAGCAGCTTTGATGTTATATTTTTCATAATAGTAAAAAATTAAAATGGAATTTCTAATTTTAGAATATTATCGATTTATATAATTTCGGCTACTTATTATATAATTCCCATATCAGGATTTTTTAAAATTCCATTATAAATAGGAGTATGATCTAACTCTTTTCTTGGATAATAACATTCTAAAAGAGAACGCATTTTCTTGGGATTTTCAACTGCATCAACAAATTCTTCCCATATTTCATGCTCAATTAAAGGCAAAAGAGGTTGATTTACCTCAAGCACTAACGGAGCTTTTTCTTTAATAAGTGAATCCCACTCAGGATAATAATGCAAAAGATCATCAGGATATACCGTTTTTCGTTTTGTTCCTTCATCTATTGCATCAAAAGGGTGGTCTACATTTAGATAACCATAATCATCAGTAAGTTCTTCTCCTGGAAAAATGTCTCGGATTGCAATTTCGAAATCATAAGCAGTACTAAAACAATTTGGATTAAAACTATGATTTACAAATTTTCCATTGTCCCAACAAAGAACCATTTCTCCATTTTTGTTAGTAAATGAATATTTTTCTAGATATTTTTTAGCAATTGGATCCAAAGCCTTGATTTCTGCTGGTTTAAAAACACGGTCCAGTTTGTCCTGAACCCATGTAATTGTGCCTTTTGGAATAAATTTTTCGGCAACTACGCCATACCCTTTTTCAGGACTGATAAAGATAATTTTTGTATCTGGATGTATCATTTTTTTGTGTTTACTTATTTATTAATGAATAGTAAAAAAAAATTTAATCATTAAAATCTGGGGTAGTTGCTATTTAAATTAAAATTAAAAGTCAATCATCATTTAACATTACATAATTTGACTTTATACTTATAGAATTTTCAGGCAGTAAAGCCTGAGATTATTTTTGATTTTTTATAATGTAAATACTTGTTTTTTAAATGGTTGTAATGTTGTAAGTGAGTTTTTTAATTCTATAAAACTTTTTCAGCTTGGAGTTCTAATTTTGGTTTTAATAGTTTAAATCCCTAACTAAATGAATTATGAATCGGGTAAGTTGAATCCATTATAAACCTTAAAATTAATTTATTATGAAAACAGTATTAAAATCTAAAATTATTCTTTTAGTGATTCTAACGGGAGTTGTATTTTCATGTAAAAAAGATCCAAATAATAATAATTCTACAACGAT
>NZ_DATIDY010000127.1:0-17767 GCF_035456085.1 Flavobacterium sp. | reverse complement strand
AAAAGTTCCAAATGGAGTTATAGGAGTCGAAATTTATCGTTTTAAAATCCAAACGAAATATTTTTTCATAAATCAGCCAACCCAAAATCAATCCCTGAAATTTGTCGCATAAAAAAGCTGCCCTTTTCGGACAGCCTCTTTTACACTACCTATAATCTTTGAAATATTTTTTATTTTTTTACAGTTGAAGGTGTAGCAGCCGAAGTAGTTTTGTTCGCTTCTTCAGCTTTTACTTCTTTTTTTGCTTCTTTTTTATGCTCTTTTTTTGTTGCTTTTACTTCTTTAGAAGGGGCTGTTTGAGTTGGTGTAGTTTGTGCACTCATCATAACTGTTGTTCCAAGTGCTAATGCCAATACCATCAATAAATTTTTCATAATTTTAAATAAGTTTAATTAATAATTCGTTTTATTAATGAGTCAAAATTATTGATGTAAAATGAAGTTTAAATGAAGTTTTTGCCAATCAAAAAAATTTAACTTTTAATTAAGCTTATGGTCAATTGGGAACAATAAAACAAAAGTAGTTCCAACATTTATTTCAGAAGTTACCTCAATATTAATATGATGAAATTGTGCAACACTCTCAACAATTGCAAGCCCTAACCCCTGCCCTTCCTGTTCTAAATTAATTCTGGCAAATCGTTTAAAAATATTTTTCTGTTGCAATTCATTCATACCAATACCAGAGTCTGAAATAGAGATAAAATAATTCTCATTCCGAAAACCATCTTTGATTTCAATTTTACCGGCTCTTTTATTGTATTTTATGGCATTGACAATTAAATTATAAAACAGAATATGCATCAGAGTTTTGTTTCCAATAAAATTAAAATCATGCACAATACTTTTTTTAAATGACAATTCCCTATCATCAATTCTGTCTTGTAAATCAACAATCAAATCACTAATAATCTCATCAAAATTGATAATTTCATTGGCTTCATATTGATTGTTTTCGATTTTTGAAATCAATAATAAATTGGCAATTATCTTTTTCAATAAATCCAATGTACTTAGGGAACCTACAATTTTATCCACAACCGAATCCTCCAACGAAGTATTTTGAAGTAAATTTTCAAATTTGTTTTTCAACAATGCGATTGGAGTCAATAATTCGTGAGAAACATTGGCAATAAATTGTTTTTCTTTTTTAAACAATTCACTAATTCGATCCATCATTTGATTCAACACCATATCCAATTCCTGAAAATCTCTGGAATGTGTTTTTATTGGAGTATGGTCAAAGGCTTCTGGTTCGTTGACATGACGAATTTTGGTGTCTATAATTTTATAAAATGGCTTTAATAAATATTCGATATAAAAAGTATCTGCCAGAAAAGTAATAACCACAATAATTATCAAAACGATGATGATGAATAAGCGAATCACAAAAGTAAGGTCATTAATTTCGCTCAGACTATTACCGATTTCCAGAAGATAATTTGTGTTTTCATATTTAAAATAATACTGTAGAATCCTGTAATCATTTTGCTCTCCTTCTATTATTCGTGGCTCGACAATAAAAAAAGTATTATGTAATTTATGCTCCATTGAAACCCTGGACAGCACTAAAAATTCACTGTGCAAAGTAGAAAAACTGGCATATGTCTCTGAAGTATCTTTTCCAATAACAAAATCATTTATTTCTTCTTTGTCTAAATGCTGAATGAACTTTTGCTTTTTCTCTAACAAACTTTTATTGATATGGTTGTAAACCACTTTTTCGACCAAAACAGGAAGCATCAGCCACAAAACCAAAATCACCAACAAACGCGTTAATGCATTAAATATAGCCAGCTGATGTTTGATTTTCATTTTTTATCTAATTTAAATTACGCATTTATTCGATAGCCAACATTTCGGACGGTTTCAAACCAATCTATTTCCGAATGCTTATCCAATTTTTTTCTAAGATTTCGAACATGCACATCTATAAAATTAGAATCCGAATTCACTTCCAGAACATCACCCCAAATATGCTCTGTAAGTTGCAAACGAGTTATTACCCGATTTTTATTCAAAACCAAATACTGAAAAATATCAAATTCTTTCTTAGTCAAATTAATCGGTACTTCATTATAACTCACTTTATAATCCTGCAATTGCAAATTAAAACCATGAATATCGAGTTGGTTAACAGTAAATCCATGCATTCTTCTAATAATGGCAAACAAACGCGCACCTAATTCGGTTAGAGCAAAAGGTTTGGTCAAATAATCATCCGCTCCCAATTGAAGCCCGTTGATTCTATCTTCCAATTCTCCTTGAGCCGTAATAATTACAACAGCAACTTTTGAACCTGTTTTTCGAATCTCTTTTAATATATCAAAACCACTCCCATCAGGCAATCCCAAATCCAGAAGCATAATATCATAATCATTACTATTTATTTCCTCTAGTGCCTCATCACAATTTTTCGAAATTTTACAGATATAGCCATTACCCAAAAGATATTCTTTCAATTCAACTGCTAATTCGGGATTATCTTCAACGATAAGAATTTTCATTTTTCAGTTATTTTTCAACTAATTTAAAATAAAAAAGCCAGCAAATTTCTCCACTGGCTATCAAAAACAATTAACCCATTTCATTATTTAACCTTTTTTAAAATCAAAACATATCGCTATTTTGCTTTAGAAGCTGAAGACTCAGGTTTGGCTGATTTTTTTTCTGCTTTAGCTTTTTTGTGTTTTGGGTGTTTAGTCATTTTTACTTCTTTAACTGTAGTTGTTTTACTTGGCAAAGTGGCTGCGTTTACCATCATACTAGTTCCAAATAATACCGCGATCAACATCAATAATTTTTTCATGATTTCTAAAATTTTTGAATTAATAATTATTTTATAGATCAAATGTATAACCGCAAAATGAAGACAAAATGAAGATAATCATCATTGAAAAAGTTTAACTTACCATTAACTAATACACTATTTAGGAGCAGAAAAATTAGGCATTTTAGCAGAGATGGTTTCCTGCTCTACGTTGCAATCTTGTTGCCCGAACCCCGGGCAACAAGGATTTCCACTGCGATCAGGGCTAGAGAGACAGATCGTGATCTTTTGTTATCATCTACAATCCAATGATTCTTTATCCAAAAAAAATATTCCACAACACATCTTATTTATATTAAACTAACAAATACGTTTTTTCAAACGCAATTGTTTATTTTTACACCTCAAAAAATTATTTTCATGTCACAAAAACGCCTTTACCTTCTCGATGCTTACGCCTTAATCTTTCGAGGTTATTTTGCTTTTATAAAAAACCCAAGAATCAATTCCAAAGGAATGGATACGTCAGCCATTATGGGATTTATGAATGCTTTGATGGATGTTATAAAACGAGAAAAACCAGATCATTTAGCCGTAGCTTTTGATAAAGGCGGAAGCACTTATAGATACGAAATGTATCCAGAATACAAAGCGCATCGTGACGAAACTCCCGAAGCCATTAAAATCGCCATTCCTTATATCTGCGAATTATTAAAAGCAATGCACATTCCGATTATTCAAGTTGAAGGTTATGAAGCCGATGATTTGATAGGAACCATTGCCAAACAAGCAGAAAAACAAAATTACCAAGTCTTTATGGTAACCCCGGATAAAGATTTTGCCCAATTGGTTTCTGAAAATATTTTCATGTACAAGCCAGCAAGAATGGGTAACGGCATTGAGATCTGGGGAATTCCAGAAGTTCTGGAAAAATTTGAAATCCAAAGACCCGAACAAGTAATCGACTTCCTTGGAATGATGGGCGATACTGCCGATAATATTCCAGGATTACCAGGAGTTGGAGAAAAAACAGCCAAAAAATTCCTAGCCGAATACGGTTCTATGGAAAACCTTTTGGCCAATACACATCAATTAAAAGGTGCGATTAAAGACAAAATCGAAGCCAATGCCGAATTGGGATTATTGTCTAAAAAATTAGCAACCATCCTTTTGGATTGCCCTGTTGAGTTCAATGAAGTTGATTACGAATTATCAACCCCAGATATTGAAAGAACTGATGAATTATTTCAGGAATTGGAATTTCGTCAGATGAAAGCCCAATTTGATAAATTATACAATCTAACTGCTGTTGAAGAAACTATAACTACAGAAACTTCAACAACAAAAAAAGCTCCAGCTAAAAAATCTAACGAAGACCAATTCGATTTATTTGGTTTTTCTGACGAAGATCATAACGAAGTAAAGCATAATTCGTTTTACGCTACTTTAGAAAATACCGAACATTTTTACCAAATCATTCAAGGAGATTTTGCTATAAAATTGTTAATGCAAAATCTGATGCAGCAAACTTCCGTTTCATTTGATACTGAAACAACAGGAATTGATGCTCTGAATGCCGAATTGGTTGGACTTTCATTTGCTTTCGAAAAAGGGAAAGGATTTTATGTCCCATGTCCCGAAAACCAAGAAGAAACACAACTTTTGGTAGATAAATTCAAACCTTTTTTCGAGAATGAAGCTATTGAAAAAATTGGTCAAAACGTTAAATACGATTTAAAGATTTTGTCAAGATACGGGGTGCAAATCAAAGGAAAATTATTTGATACGATGATTGCGCATTACTTAATCAATCCTGATATGCGCCATAATATGGATGTTTTATCGGAAACGTATTTGAAATATTCCCCAAAATCTATTGAAGATTTAATTGGTAAAAAAGGAAAAAATCAACTTTCGATGCGACAAGTTCCTTTAGAAAACATCAAAGAATACGCCGCTGAAGATGCTGATGTCACGTACCAATTGAAACAAAATTTCTCACCAATTTTAGACAAAGCCGAAACCAAAAAATTATTTGACGAAATCGAAATTCCGTTAATTCCAGTACTGGCCGCAATGGAATTGGAAGGAATCAATCTTGATGTTCCGTTTTTACAATCCATGTCGATTGAAATGGCTGCCGAAAGCCAGGCATTAGAACAAAAAATCTATGAAACCGCGGGAGAAAAATTCAACCTGGCTTCACCAAAGCAATTAGGCGACATTTTATTTGACAAATTGCAAATTGGCGGAGCCAAACAAAAGAAAACCAAAACAGGTCAATATGCAACTGGCGAAGAAGTTTTATCTTATTTGGCTCACGAGCACCAAATTGTCCGTGACATTCTCGAATGGCGCCAAATGGTAAAATTGCAAAGTACTTATATTGATGCATTACCAAATCAGGTTGATAAAAAAACAGGACGTGTTCATACCGATTATATGCAAACTGTTGCTGCAACCGGACGTTTGAGCTCTAATAATCCGAACTTACAAAACATTCCTATTCGTACCGAAAGAGGAAGATTGATCCGAAAAGCATTTATTGCCCGCGATGAAAATCACACCATTGTTTCTGCCGATTACTCACAAATAGAATTGCGCATTATCGCTGCTTTATCTGGAGAAGAAAATATGATTAAGGCATTTCAAAACAACGAAGATATTCATAGAAGTACCGCCGCCAAAGTATTTAATATTGCTTTGGAAGAAGTAACCAAAGAACAACGTAGCAACGCCAAAACTGTAAACTTCGGAATTATATATGGTGTCTCTGCATTTGGATTGAGCAATCAAACTTCACTTTCACGAAAAGAAAGTGCAGAACTAATAGACGCTTATTACGCAACTTATCCAAAATTAAAATCATATATGGCAAATCAAGTGGATTTTGCCAGACAAAATGGATATGTACAAACGATTCTAGGAAGAAGACGTTATTTGAAAGACATCAATTCGGCCAATATGATGGTGAAAAGCGGTGCCGAACGTAATGCGGTAAACGCTCCAATTCAAGGTTCAGCGGCCGATATTATCAAAATTGCAATGATTAATATCCATAACAAATTAGTTTCCGAAAATTGGAAATCAAAAATGCTTTTACAAGTACATGATGAGCTTGTGTTCGATGTTCACAACGACGAACTCGAAAGAATCCAACCAATGATTAAACATGAAATGGAAAATGCAGTTAAATTGGAAGTCCCTTTAGATGTTGAAATAGGTTTGGGAAGAAATTGGCTGGAAGCGCATTAATTTAGTTCGTAGTATTTCTTTTTAGTATTTAGTGCCGTTGATTGATTTATAAAAGCAACATATAAAAACCGTCCCGTTTTTCTAACGAGACGGTTTTTAAATTTCAACCAACAACAACCAACCTATCTTTTATCCACTTCAGCATAAATTTTTGGAACATCCGCATACTCCAGAATTTGTTTCCAGTATTCCTCCAGACTTTTTGGTCTTGGTCGCCAGTCAGGATCTACATCAGTTTTCGAGCAAGATCTTCATTGTAATCGAGAGCCAAAATCAACGAATCCAATGTCTTTTGGTTTTTTTATTTATTCTTTAATGATTATTTATAAATCTATGTATCTATGTGGTTCATTTAAATAAATCATAACAAAAACCGGTAAGTCATTTTAAATATAAATGTATTCTGAGGCTGTTTGCCCAAAATCTGAGTATTCATATTCACAAACAAATCATCAATTGGGTTCCCTGCTCCATTGGTTCCCTGTGACCAAACCAGATAAATTTCAGAACCTGGTATGTACTCCCAGCGCAAGACCAAATTGGAACGAAACTGAACGAATGAAAAATCCGGATTCATAAAAGAATAATCAGCGACTCCGTTTTGATTTTCATCCACACTATACCGATTTGTAGTACTATCAAACAATATTTGATTCGCAGCATACGTAACCGTCCTATCCAAATAATAAGATGCTCTTGGATTGGTCACATAATTAAAGTTTGTATATTTTCCGGTAGAAGCAAAAGGCTGTCCATAATACTGAATCGTAAAATTCGGATTGATATTGTAATTTAACCGCAATGAAGCACTCATCGTCTGCTGATCCATATGCGCCGTGATGTAACGCGTATCAGCTTCAAAAGGAGATTGGGTCACATATTGGGTTTTACTTTGATTGACATTGAAATTCGGATTAAAAGTGATTGACAAAGCATTAGTTGGTTGGTAGGTCACACTTGGATCTACCTCTTTGTATGAAAACGAATTATTTTTTCCCTGAGCAAAAAACACTCCGGCCTGGAAACGCAATTTTTTTCGGTTATCGGTACCAAAAGTATTATAACTCACAAACTCTTCTGAAAACCTAAATTTGGGTCCACCTTGTAAATACGCATTGTTATAAATTCTCGGTTTGTAGGAGAACCCGATGTTGACCCACCAATTGTTAGTGAACTCCCCTTTTCCCAAAAGATCATAATAGGTTCGGTTATGAAAACCTCCAAAATCATAAGTAACAAAAGGCTCAAACCGAATCATACCGCTCCTGAAAATACCAAAAGGCTTTAAGGATTGATAACTGGCATAAAAAGTTTGCTTGATTTCATCCGCCTGACGGAGGAAACCAATATCATTCAGTTCCAACTCGGGTGAACGCCAAGTCAGACTGGTATTGTATCTCCAGTGCCCATCCGAAGCCTTTCCTGCTTCGATCTTCCCTCCAGTTCCAGTCAAAGATGTGCGTTCTGTATCCACCGACACATAATCGGCATCTACTCTTTGGAACAAATGGGTCATTTCTCTTTGGGTATTCGTAATGGATTCTTTGGATCCTGTCACATGACTTCCCACCACGTTTCCGGCGACATAATATTTCCGGTCTTTCCAATTGTGTTTAAAATCAATACCTCCCGAATAGGCCGCTTCGCGCATTAAAGTGAATTGTGGTTCATCAGTATTTCTATTGGTTGCCGTTGCAATGGCACCCAAAAAACTATTCCTATCGTTAAAATCTTTTTGGACACGTCCCACTAAAAAATTAGTAAGCGGTTCCACCAGTATTTCTTTTCGCTCTATACCATTGTCAATCTTTGCAAATTCATCAGCGGTTACACTTTCCATTATACCCAAAGACCAGCCGTTCTTCGTTTTACCGCTAAATTTGGCCGCACCCAAAATGGTAGAGTTTTGCGGACGTTTAACAAAGTCCTCTTTCTGAGTAGTAATAATCCCTTGCGGACTTCTTCCGATGCGTCGGGAATAGAAAAGATTGTCTTCGTTATTTCCAAAATTGTAATCGAAAATGTTTTTGTTTTCGATAAAAAAGGGCCGTTTCTCCTGAAGAAATACTTGAAAACCATCCAAAGCAATTACAGCCGGATCGGCTTCGACCTGACCAAAATCAGGGTTGATGGTCAAATCCAATGTCAAGTCATTGGTGATACCGATCTTGGCGTCAAGTCCGGCGTTCATAGTAAACTCCTGTCCTTCCCGAAACGGGTTGCCCGCTTCCTGTTCGTAGGTATCATATTGTGTTAGGAAATAGGGCTGAATTTCAAGTTGTTTTTGAGGTTTCAAATTTACCAAACCCGCTAACTCTCCGAACTCACTTACCCAGCCGGGAGCGTCAGTTGGAATACGCTGCCATACGGAACGCTCCTGTTTTCTGAAATACCAACGCGTCGCCTGAAAACCCCAAACCTGATTTCCACTGGCGCTGAATTTCAACTGGCTCAGTGGTATTTTCAATTCAGCCGTCCAGCCTTCGGCATCTACATTGGTTTTTACATACCAAATCGGGTTCCAACTCGCATCCCAATTATCACCATTATCGGCAATGAACTCATCACTTTTCACCCCCGAAGCCGATATTGTAAATGAAAATCCGGTTCGTTTATCGTGATAACTGTCAATGTTCACTTCGACAAAATCGCCAGCAAAACCGTCACGTCTCGACAATCGTTTTACGATTTTGTCCGTTTCTATGTCGTAACATTTGAAAGCCACATACAGGAACTTCGAATCGTACACAATCTTGAATTTGGTTTGCTCCGTTGGAGGTGTATTTTCGTCGGGGAGATTCTCAATAAAATCCGTTTGCCAATCTACAATATCCCAGCTGGCATCGGTTAAAAGCCCGTCAATTATAGGTGCTTTATTATTTTCTAATGGTTTTGTGGTATAAACACGCTTTTCATTTTTGGGCATATCTTGCCCGGAACAGAAATAAAAAGCGAATAAGAATACCAGCAAAAACCTTATTTGCTGAATAATCATACTATTTTATTTTTGTCAAATTATTTTATAATCTGATGTGTTAGATTGTTATTTGGAACGCAATCCGATGGCATAACAATTCCCATCGGCACTTCCAAAATAAACAGTATTATGAGCAACAAACGGAGAAGAAACAATGGAACCTAATGTATAGAACTTATCCATCACTGCTTTGTTAATGTCATAATTGGAAACATCTCCATCTTTCACAACATAGGCAAAGTCAAGAAGGTTATTATTTAGTAATTCAGGTGCCAGCTTTTTTCGGCCTTCGGTGCTGAAACTATTCCATTCCTTACCCAAAGATTTTGTGTTTACGGAGAAAAAATTACCAGTAAAATCCCCAAAGTAGGCTGTATCACCCGCTATAGCAGGAGAACCATACAAATATCCATTACCTTTAAACTTAAACAATTCTTTACCGGTTTTGGCATCTATACCCAATAACGCATAAGTATCTGAAGTTCCCACATACACAACATCATTTGAAAAAACTGCGGAACCTAATATCCAGGAATATGCAGCATCGTACTTCCAAACCAGTTTTCCTGTTTCGGCATTCAGAGCAAACAAAAAGGGATCACGCGCTCCAAAATATACCATATCATTGGCCACAACTACACTGGACAAAATTCCCTTGAAACCGACTTTAGTAGTAGTTTCAAATTTCCAGCGCTCTTTTCCTGTTGTGATATCAATGGCGTATAAATTAGCATCCCAACTGCCGATGTAAAGCGTGTTTTTATACAGAACCGGACTGCTGTGAATCGATTCTTTTGCTGTAAACTTCCACTTCAATTCGCCTGTGTTGGCGTTTAATGCATACACATTCCCGTCACTGCTACCAAAGAAAACAGTCGGATTTTGTTTATCAGGATTGATGACTGGTGATGACAAAAAGAAATCCCACAAATCCTCCATGTATTTATCCGCAGGTTTCAGTCCCATGAAACCTACTTCACCGGCCCACTTTTCACCTCCGGTTTTGAATTTCCATTTCATATTACCGGTTTTGGCATCAATAGCATAATAGTAGCCATCAAAACTGCCTACATATACAGTGCTTTTGAAAATAGTGGGAGAGCTGTGTACTGCGCCTCCGGTTTTAAATTTCCATTTTATTTGCCCTGTCTTTTCATTAATAGCGTAAAGATTTCCATCCTCGCTGCCGATATACACCGTTCCTTCATTTACTATTGGAGAGGAAAATATTTTCCCTTCTGTTTTAAAAGCCCATTTCAAATTACCCAAAGGCTTATACTTTTCACCTTCAAATACGCGATTTTGAAATACATTCACAGTTGATTTTTCCTGCTGTCCCAAAACAACGGTAGTGTTTATTCCAAAAAAAAATAGTGTTAAGGTTAATAAATAGGATGGTCTCATTATAGTTGGTTTTTTACAGTTAGCAATCAATTGAAATTAAATATCTTAAATTCAAAGATATGTTTTTTAGTACAAAAAAAGATGATCACTTTTCTATTTACTCAATTCCAGAACCCACATTTTAGTTCCAGGAATAGTAGTTTTCTCCGATGTTTTCAAAACATCACCCGTCAGTACATTTTTTGCGGAAGCGAAACCAGACGTTCTTTCATCATATTTTTGAAAATCAATTTCTTTTGGTGAATTGCTAGTATTCATCGCACACATGATCGTTTGATTTTCATCGTATCTAAAATAGATATACAGTCCGTCCACAGGAACATAATGCATCATTTTTCCGGTTTTGATAGCCGAGGACGTTTTTCTGTAATTAGCTAATTTACGAACCAAGTCCTGTGTTGATTTTTCATCATCGGTCATTCCTTTTCCTGTAAATGCATTTTTGCTATCTTCTTTCCATCCGCCTGGAAAATCAGCTCTAACCAAACCATCGGGATTTTTAAATCCTTTTGCCAATACTTCAGAACCATAATACAATTGAGGAACTCCCCTGCAGGTTAGCAACCATTGAAAACCCATTTTTTGTTTCTCAACATTCTCGCCAACTAAGGAGAAAAAACGAGGTTCGTCATGATTGTCCAACAACAATACTTTTTGCATTGGGTTTTTACTAAGGTAATCACTGCTTAAGGTGTAGTACAATCGATTCACACCAGTCGTCCAACCGAAAGGTTCGGTCAAGGCAGGAATAATTCCGTAATACAAAGCTTGAAAATCCACCACCGAAGGCAAGTTGCTTTTGAAACTCACATCCATATTATTTTGCTCAAAATAGGCCTGATTGGCGACGCCATGCACCATGACTTCTCCAAAAATGGTCATTTTAGGAAATTCATCCATAATCGCTTTATTGCAACGATTCGCAAAATCCAAATCATTATACGTATAAGTATCCAGACGAATACCATCGATACCAAACTTTTCGATATGCCAAATACAGTTTTGAATAAGGAAATTAGCCATAAACGGGTTGCCATGATTAATATCCGGCATTATCTTATCAAACCAGCCATCGCTCATTCTTTTCTTATCCGATTTAGTACCATAAGGGTCAAACAAAGTAATCTCTCTGAAATTGGTTTGCGTATACGTTGGCCAACGGTGTACCCAGTCATTGGCAGGAGGATCCAATTCTAAAAAGTGGAAAGAACCGATATGATTGTAAACAGCATCAAAAATGAGCTTCATGCCTCTTTGGTGTAATTGATCGCTCAATTTCTCGTACAAAGCATCACCACCGTATCTCTTGTCAATTTTGTAATGATTGGTAATGGCATAACCGTGTTCGGTTCTTTTTTCCATATCATTTTCCATGATGGGAGTAAACCACAAAGTTGTAACACCAAGCCCCTGAATATAATCAAGATTATTCATTACTCCCTGTAAATCCCCGCCATGACGGTTGTACATTTCGCTACGGTTAAGGGATTGGTCTCTCATTCCTTTTACACGGTCGTTCGTTGGGTCACCATTGCTGAAACGGTCTACCATAATTAAATCAATAAAATCGCTGGAAGTCACTCCTTGTGCATACTGTGTTCCATTACCCGGTCTGCGGTTGTACAGAGGCCATTTTATTCTTTGCTTTCCTCCTTTTTGATTCAATTCGATAACTACATCGCCAGCAAGAGCTTCTGGCGCTATGACGATGTCTACAGCAATATATTTTTGGTTTGGAAAAGAATAGGTTTTTGCGACAGTAATACCGGGATAATTGATAGTTACTTTGTCCGAAGTAAATGAATCATCTGTAGTTCGTATAAGCAATTGAATAGAGTTGGTCTTCATCCCTGTCCACCAGTTGGTTGGATAGACTTCGGTATTTTTGGCATTTACAACCAAAGAAAAACCAAAGACCAGCATTAAAATTAAAGTAGTTTTTTTCATAAGTTAGTTTATTGTTTTTTAATAGTAAGCGAAAGATATTTCAGTTTTCGACTATCTGAAAGTCACTTATTTAAACAACATGATTTGTATTGCAAACAACAATTAAAAACGTTTTGTGTCATTTAAATAAGAAAAACGTTTTCTACAACAGATCCATTTTGATTCTAAAACAAAACACTTAGTTTTACATTTCAGAAAACTATTCAGGCCATGAATGATCTAGTATTATATTCAGGAAGTAGATCCCAAAAAATAAAAATGTATACCTGCTATTGGTTGGGCTATATCATACTTTTTAGTCTGATACAAGGTTTGCCAACAGCCGATTTTTGGAGAGCATTGTCTAATGAATGCTATAGTGTACTTCCTAAAATATTATTTGTCCTGCTGATTGTAGAAGTGGCAATGCCTAAATTGTTTTTCAGAAAAAAAAAGATGCTGTTCATTTTTTGTTATGTGCTTTCAATTCTGATTTTTGCCTTTATTCAGCGATTGATTGATAACTATATTATTATTGCCTATTATCTGACCGAATGGAAAAGCGAACCGTTGTTTTCGGCACCCGTATATTTGTACAATGTGATTAAACTGCAATTTGCGATCACAATTCCTCTGTCCATAAAACTTGTTTATTATCTTGCCGAAGAAAAGACCAAGGTTCAAACCATTCTTTCAGAAAAATTACAAGCTGAATTATTTTCGTTGCGAAACCAATTCCATCCTCACTTTTTGTTCAACGTTCTCAATAGTTTGTATTCAAAAATTCTTAGTAAATCGGATCACTCAGCAGATATTGTACTTAAAATTTCCGATTTTCTTCGCTATTCCGTTTATGAGGTAAATACCAAAAACATCCCTTTGGAAAAAGAAATTGAGTATTTAAAAAACTATATTTCGTTACAGCAATTAAGATTTGACAACCGACTAGAATTGAGTTTCAGCACCAATGGAATTATAGAAAGTCAAGTCATCGAACCGTTCTTGATCCTTCCTTTTATTGAAAACAGTTTTAAATACTGTTTGGATAATGCCAGTTCCCCGGCTTGGATTACCATTTCGATTACCGCCTCAGAAGAATGGTTGGTCGTTAAAATTGAGAATAGTTTACCTTCTGATTTTTCGAATACTGCAAATACTGAGAATTCATATAGCGGTGTTGGGATTACGAATGTAAAAAGACGTCTAGAACTCCTTTATCCTGACCAGCATATTTTGACCATCAAAAATGAAGTTGATTCCTTTTTTGTTTCCTTAAAAATAAAAATAAATGACACCCACTAGAATCAATTGCATCATTATAGAAGACGAACTACCAGCATCGATATTGCTTGAGATGCATATTGCCAAGTTTGATTTTTTGGAACTAAAAGGGAAATTCACGAGTACCAACAATGCGTTGAATCTTTTGAAAACTCAAAAAATAGATTTACTGTTTTTGGATATCAATTTACCCGGTAAATCTGGAATTGAATTTGCAAAATCACTACCAAAAGATATAGGGATTATTTTCACTACTGCTAATCCGCAACATGCAGTGGATGGATTTGAATTGGAAGCGGTTGATTATATTTTAAAACCAATTTCATTCGAACGTTTTTTGAAAGCCATAAACAAATACTGCAAAGTTCAAACAACGAATCAGCAGTTTGAACAGTTGACACAGGCCGAAATGGAACAACCTTTTATATTTGTCAAATGTGAGCGAAAAACACTCAAATTATATCTGAACGAGATCGATTATTTTGAATCGCAGGGGAATTACCTCCTTATTTATACTGAAAACGATTGTTTTAAAACCCATCAATCCATTACGGAAATGATTGAAAAACTCCCTGAAGGTCTTTTTTACCGAATTCATAGGTCTTTTTTAATTCCGCTGAAAAAAGTCACGCAATTCAACAGCCGTTCTGTGACAATCAAAAATAAAGTTTTACCTATTGGCAGACTATACAGCACATCGACAATAAATTGCTTACAATCGTTTGTGAAGAAATAAAGCAATTGCCCGATTTAGCAAAATTTACTTATAAAAAACAAAAAATATAAAACCAATTCATTAACTTTAATTTTCTGATTTCTAAATAATTGTATTAACCAAAAAAAAATATTATTATGAGAAGAACAATTAAAACGGTTATTTTATTTTTTGCATTTCTTATCGGGGCAGGTACTTATACAGTTAATGCTCAAAACCCGCCAGCTCACGCAAAAGCACACGGTGTAAAAAAGAAATACAGATACTATCCACAGGCCAATGTATACTTTGATCCGGTAGCAAAAAGATACACCTATCAAAATGCTGGCAGATGGACTACAACTGTCAATTTACCTAGCAGTATCCGATTAGTTGGAAGTTATAATGATTTTGATTTTGATGGAGACGATCCATGGAAAGAAAATTCAAAACACAAAGAGAAATACAAACCTGTAAAAAACAGTGATGTCAAAAAAATAGAAAGCACATACGATTCCAACAAAGGGAACGGGGGTAAAAAGAATAAAAAATAGTTTTTAGAAAACACATAAAAAAAGGCAATTGAATTCGTTTCAATTGCCTTTTTGTTATTAAACGAAGAAAAATATATTCTTTATTTTTTCAACTTAATAGCATAACAATTCCCATCAGCACTTCCGAAATAAACAGTATTGTTAGCAATAAACGGAGAAGAAACAATAGAACCCAATTTATAAAATTGATTCATAACAGTTTGATTCGTTTCATAGAAAGAAAGATCAGCTCCTTTGCCAGCATATGAAAAGTCTAGAACATTATCTTTGAGAATTTCCGCAGCCATTTTTTTTCTGCTTTCAGTACTAAAAACGCTTGGCTCTTTACCTAAAGATTTAGTATTTATTGCAAAAAAATTACCAGTAAAATCGCCAAAATAAGCTGTATCACCCATTATTGCAGGTGACGAATATACATAACCGTTGGCTTGAAACACGAATAATTGTTTACCTGTTTTAGCATCTATTCCAACCAACCAAAAAGTATCTGAAGTGCCAAAATAGATTACCCCATTGGAAACAACAGGCGAACTGATAATCCAGGAATAAGCAGCATCGTATTTCCAAACTAACTTGCCAGTTTCAGCATTGACAGCGAATAAAAAGGGATCACGTGCTCCAAAATAAACCATATCATTAGCGACAGCTACACTAGATTCAATTCCTTTGAAACCAACTTTATTCCCAGTTTCAAATTTCCACCGTTGTTTGCCTGTTTTAATATCTATTGCATACAGATTAGCATCCCAACTTCCAACATACAAAGTCTTTTTATATAGAGCAGGGCTGCAGTGAATTGATCCATTAGCTGCAAATTTCCATTTTAATTTTCCAGTATTTGCATTTAGCGCATAAACATTACCATCGCTACTTCCAAAAAATACACTTGGATCTTTAGCGTCAGGATTTACGACTGGAGACGACAAAAAGAAATCCCATAAATCGTCCATATATCTATCATAAGGTTTCAATCCTAAGAAACTTACTTCACCAGACCAATGTTCACCGCCAGTTTTAAATTTCCATTTCAAGCTACCTTTTTTGGAATCAACTGCATAATAGTAACCATCAAAACTACCGAAGTAAACCGTATTTTTATAAACTGTTGGAGAACTGTGCACCGCACCTCCTGTCTGAAATTTCCAAAGTTTTTTACCCATTTTTTCCTGTATGGCATAAAGAAATCCGTCTTCACTACCTATATATACAATTCCTTGATAAACTATCGGTGAAGAAAAAATTTTTCCTTTAGTCTTAAAAACCCATTTTACGCTACCCAAAGGATTATATTTTTCACCTTTAAAAACACGATTTTGAAACGCACTAATTGTGGTTGCTTGTTGCTGTCCAAAAACAACAACATGATTGGCTACTAGAAAAAATATTAATAAACTAACAACCCACAATCGTTTCATACTGTCTTTATTTTTAAATCATTTTTCAAAAATTCCAAAAAAAAAGACAATTGAAATTTCAATTGCCTTTTAATATTATTTAGTAGATTCTCTCTCTTTTAATTGTGTTTTTATGACAACAGTTTCATAAGGTTTGTGTTCCTCTTTAGATTCTAACCTATCTATTAATAATTTAACAGCTTCCTCCCCGATTTCAATTCCATGCTGACTAACGGTGGTCATGCTTGGTGATAATCTTCTTGATGCAAGAATTCCATCGGCAAATCCAATAATTTTTAAATCTTTTGGGATTTTATATCCTTTTCTAACTGCTACTCTTAAAGCGATAACTGAATCATTTTCTTCTAAAGCGAAAACACCGTCTACCAAATTATTAGTATATAAATCATTTACTTTTTCTGCAAAATCATGTTCCGACTCGGCGCGGATAATAATATTTTCATTAATTTCAATATTGTTGTCTTTTAAAGCTTTTAAATAACCCGCAGCTCTTAATTTTCCAACGCCTAAATTATCAACCGACGAAATCAACGCAATGTTTTTACAACCTAAATTTATCAAATGCTGGGTTGCATTGTGCCCCGAATCAAAATCATCAACTATAACTTTATCACATTCAACTTCATCCGCGGTCCTATCAAACATAACAATAGGAGTCCCATCATTAATTATAGAAATAAAATGATTGTATTCATTCAATTTTTGTGCTTCTTCAGAAATAGATAAAACAAAACCATCAATTGTTCCATTACTTAACATTTCCATAGTGTGTGCTTCTTTTTCTAAAGACTCATTAGAAATACACATTATAACATTGTATCCTCTTTCATCTGCCACTTTTTCGATACCACTAAAAACTTTGGCAAAAAACGAGTTCAATATATTAGGAATGATAACACCTATTGTTTTAGTTTTACGATTTTTTAAATTTAAACCAATGACATTTGGTTTGTAATTTTTTAATTTGGCATATTCTTTAATTCTAACTTTAGTTTGTTCACTAATTTCCGGGCTATCATTAAGAGCCTTAGAAACAGTTGAAACCGAAACATTAAGTTCTTTTGCAATTTGTTTTAAAGTTGCTTTTGCTTTCATTTGAAGTGTGGTATTTGAACCGTATTAATAGTTTTAAAATAAAATTTGTCGTATTTCATAACACGTAACATAATTTTTGATTAAAAGCGAAAAAAAGAGGGATTTTATTCGATAAAAGCGAAAATTACAAAAAAAAAGCAACATCAAAAAAAATTTAATCGAAATTATTATAAAAGAACAAAACCAAAAACTAAACCAAAATCTACTTCAAATAAATATATATTTGATTATCAGCGCAAACTCAATAAAAAAATAATCAATTAAGCTATTTGGATTTAAAATAATAAATTGTACTTTTGCAACCCCTTTATTGGGGATGGAATGTTTAATTAAAATATATTATTGTGAACGCATTAAGCTACAAGACAATTTCAGCAACAAAAGCCAATTCTACAAA
>NZ_DATIDY010000126.1:0-15227 GCF_035456085.1 Flavobacterium sp. | reverse complement strand
GTGAAAGGTAGATTGCATACGCGTTACGCACCCGTGCGCCGGTCTCTAGGCCCGAAAGCCTATACCCCTCGACTTGCATGTGTTAAGCCTGCCGCTAGCGTTCATCCTGAGCCAGGATCAAACTCTTCATCGTATATTGTTCGCTTAATTGCTTAAGCTGTTTTTATTCGACTCAGTATCTATCGGTTTTATTCAAATCTTTACGATTCTATTACTCTTATTTTATTTGTTCTGATCTTTCGATCAAAACGGCTGTCAATTCAATATGTCTAGGAACGTGTTCTTCTGTTTTCAAGAGTCACACTACAGTGTGTCTCTACAAATTTTCGCCTTTCGTTTGTCTGTCAAAGCGGGTGCAAAAGTAGCAATTTCTTTTTACCTGGCAAGAAAAATTTAAAGTTTTTTTGAAAAATTTTATTTTCGTTTTCCTCTCTTCTCTCTTATCAGCTTTTCAAATAACTTGCGCTTTTAGCGGGGTGCAAAAATAAGCAGCGTTTTTTTCTCTGGCAAGCTTTTACCAATCTTTTTTTGAAAAAACTTTTTTCAATTTGATTTTGTTAGCCTGTCAGGATTTCTAAGAACGCTTGTGCTTGTTGCGGGTGCAAAAGTAGACAGTTTATCCGTTTTAACAATGGCTTTTTGCATTTATTTTTCGATTATTTTTTAATGCCTTGGTCTACTTATAGTTATCTTTCTTCTTTTTGAGGATTTTTAGTCTTAGGGAGAGATTGCTCGTGTTTTATCAGATTTTCAAGGGTTTTTGAAGGGCGTTTTAAGGAATTGGCAGGTTTTATCTTTCTCCTATATTATATGATACGTATCCAAGCGTGGTTCTTTACCCTGAAAGCCTAAAAACATACCTAACAAGTTCCAAAAACTTGTTAGGACACCTATTTCTCATACGAAGAACCAAAGCCCTAGCCCTGATTGCTTCGCCAGTTCGCTTCACTCGTGTGTAGTGGAAATCCTTGTTGACCGGGGTTCGGGCAACAAGATTGGAACGGATAGCAGGATTTAGCTCCTTATTATATATATACTTTTAAATATATAAAGTCAGGGCATTTTTTTGATAATCCCTAAAAAACACGACCTTTGCAACCTAAAAAAATCACTAATGACACTTCATGTTGAAACTCCAGCCTTACTATTTTCGGCTACTTCGTTGATATTATTGGCTTACACCAATCGTTTTCTGACACTTGCTACCATAATTCGTGGTTTAAAGAAAGCTTATAAAGAAAAAGAGAACCGAATGATTTTGTTAGAAATAAAAAACCTCAATTTAAGACTAACTCTCATTCGCTTTATGCAAATGGCTGGCGCAGCTAGTTTGTTTTTATCCGTATTAACAATGCTTGTATTGTTCTTAGACTATCAAATAATGGGAATTTATCTATTTGGGCTGAGTTTATTTGCTTTATTAATCTCTTTAGCTCTTTGTATTTGGGAAATTAATATTTCAGTTGGGGCTTTGCGTTTGCATTTGAGTGATTTAACACATAAAGAACTTGAAAAAGAACACCAATCAACAACTGAAGCAAAATAATATTTTACTCTCAATTTATATTCAAAAATGTTAAAAAACCACACTCTTAAAGGAGTTTTCCTTGTAGCTATTGGAGCCACTAGTTACGGGATGCTGGCTACATTTGTAAAAATGGCTTATTCCGAAGGATACACAACAGCGGAAGTTACTATTTCTCAATTTATATTAGGAATCCTAGGAATCCTGATTATCAATACCTTACAAAAAGCCAAAAGCCAAAACGAAACCATAAAAGCAACTTCAAAAAACATATTTCAATTGATGCTTGCCGGAACTTCAACAGGATTGACAAGTGTGTTTTATTATATGGCGGTAAAATATATTCCAGTTTCGATTGCTATCGTATTATTAATGCAGACTGTTTGGATAGGTTTACTATTGGAGATGATTCTAGAAAAGAAAATCCCTTCAAAACAAAAGATTGTGGCTGCGGTTGTGGTATTGATAGGAACACTTTTGGCGACCAATGTGATTCAGGATGAAATCGAATTAGATTGGCGAGGAGTTTTACTGGGAATGTTGGCGGCTTGTTCATTTACAACGACTATGTTTACCGCTAACCGAGTAGCATTAGGAATTTCATCGGCACAGCGAAGTTTGTATATGCTTTTGGGAGGTGCTGTAGTTGTTGCTATTTTTGCATTAGTTACATTAAACACTTCTTTTCATTTTGAAATATTTCTAAAATGGGGTATTATACTATCTCTTTTTGGAACTATTATTCCGCCAATGTTAATGAACGCGGGTTTTCCTCTTACCGGAATTGGTCTGGGCAGTATTGTTTCGGCATTAGAACTTCCTGTTTCTGTTTTAATGGCTTACTTTCTTCTTCATGAGAATGTAGTTTTTCTACAGTGGATTGGTATATTCCTAATTATATTTGCGATAATAATAATGAATGTGAATTTAAAAAAGCATTAATTCACCGTCATCACCTCTTGATAAAACATAGTTAATAGTAATTATGTGTTAATTTTTTTATAAATTCGTAACACTACTTATTATCAATATTTTACAAGTATATAGAACTCCTATTTATTTGATTTTTAATTCATAACTATTAACTTAATTATTTTATTATGAAAAAACTTTTCGCAGAATTTTTCGGAACGTATTGGTTAGTTTTTGGAGGTTGTGGAAGCGCAATTTTTGCAGCAGGCATTCCTGATTTAGGAATTGGATTTATTGGTGTTTCGTTGGCTTTTGGTCTCACAGTATTGACTATGGCATATGCAGTTGGTCATATTTCGGGAGGGCATTTTAACCCTGCTGTCTCTTTTGGATTATGGGCTGGTGGAAGATTTTCGGCAAAAGATTTGCTCCCTTATATTATAGCACAATGCATTGGTGCAATTGCAGCAGCAGGAACTCTCTTTACAATTGCTTCTGGAAAAGCTGGGTTTATGATTGATAATACAAAAGCAGGAGCATTTGCCTCTAATGGTTATGGAGCATTTTCGCCTGATGGCTATTCGTTACAAGCTGCTTTTATTGCCGAATTTGTATTGACTTTATTTTTTCTTCTTATTATACTTGGTGCCACAGATAAATTTGCAAATGGAAGGTTTGCAGGAATAGCAATCGGACTTGGCTTAACATTGATTCATTTAATCAGCATTCCTATTACAAATACATCTGTAAATCCTGCCAGATCGTTATCACAGGCCATTTTTGTTGGTGGTGAACCTTTATCTCAAGTCTGGCTGTTTTGGATTGCTCCTATTTTGGGCGCTATAGTTGCAGGTTTTATTTATAAAAATTTACTTCAAGATAATTCTGAAGCATAAACTAGTTTATAATTTCAAAAAATAGAAAAGAGAAAAATGGAATACTTGATTTCGTTTTTCTCTTTATTTTTGTTGTATGAACTCATTATTTCAATCCGAACCAATTGTTTTTAATTTGCCAAATGCGGAAATTATCTATTTTCCTAAGTTTTTTTTTGAGGAAGAAGCGAATGCTCTTTTTAAAGAATTACTAGAAAAAACTCCTTGGCAACAGGACGAAATTACTGTTTACGGCAAAAAACATCTACAACCCCGATTAACTGCTTTGTATGGAAATGAAGGTAAGCCTTACTCCTATTCGAATATAACTATGCAACCTCATTATTGGACTCCGACATTACAAAAAATCAAAAACCTTGTTGAAAATGTTGCTGAAATCAATTTTACAACTGTTTTGCTAAATTATTATAGAGATGGAAATGACGGTAACGGTTGGCATGCGGATAATGAGAAAGAACTCGGGATTAATCCAATAATTGCTTCATTAAGCTTGGGCGCTGAACGGAACTTTCAATTGAAACATAATATAGATAGTACGCAAAAAAAGAATATTGTCTTAGAAAATGGTAGTTTACTACTAATGAAAGGTACTACTCAACATTTTTGGAAACATCAGGTGCCTAAAACAAAAAAAAATATTGGTCCCAGAATAAATCTTACTTTTAGGGTTATTAAATAAAAAAAACTCAAAAATCTTTATTTAAAATATCACTTGTTCAAAAGAATCAAAAAATTGATTTTTTTTTAGCCTAAAATAAAAAGTAATTATTTTTTTTATTAATATTGGTATAAGATTTGAAATCAAATTTATTAATCATTTAAAAAAAACTGAATTAATTTTCACGTGATGAAAAAGAGTAACCGCAAAGAATTAAACTGGGAACAAACAGAAAGACTGATCACATTGGCCCAAGAAGAGAGAAATCCATTCGAGATTATAAAAAAAGAATTTGGATTAGCTGAGAAGGAGGTTCTTGAAATTATGAAAAAGAAAATGCCAACTGAAAAATACGAAATGTGGAAAAAGAAAGCAATAGCAAGTAAACCAAAACCAAAACCTCTGAAAATCGATGATTTTGATGACGATTTAGATGGCAAATATTATATAAAAAATAAGTTAGATTAACTACAAAAAATGACACTCCTGTAAATCAGGAGTTTTTTTATTCCTTATTTCAAATTCAAAACATCACAAATATTAACTTTCTATTTCAAATACAGCTTTGCCGTTTTCTGTAACTTTTTTGCAATTTGAAATACTAATTCATAAACAAACATTAATATAAATGAAAAAAATAATTTTTGCTCTTGCTTTTTCTTCTCTACTCTGGACAAGTAAAGCGAACACTACAAAAGTCGTAGATTCAAAAAAAGACGAAATAGAAGTTAACATCAATCTCACGGATGTAAAAGATGATCAGGTTTTAGTTTCTGTAAAAGCGCCAAAAATCAACACACAAATTATTACTTATAGTCTTCCAAAGACTGTTCCTGGAACATATTCAGTGGATGATTATGGAAAGTATGTTGCCGATTTTAAAGCCTACGACAAAAAAGGTAATCTATTAACAATTACAAAAACAGACGATAATACCTGGTCTATCAACAATGCAAAATCATTAGTCAAAATTACTTATTTAGTAAATGACACTTACGATACTGAAAAAGGTAAAGGTTTTGGAAAAGACGATGTATTCTCTCCAGCTGGAACTAATATTGATGTCAATAAAAATTACATGCTAAACTTACATGGTTTTGTTGGCTATTTTCAAGACAAAAAAGAAATTCCATATAAAGTTACTATAACTCATCCTGAAACTCTTTGGGGAGCTACCTCAATGATTGATAAAGATGCGTCGGCTACAGTAGATGTTTTTGAGATGCCTCTTTATTCTGAATTGTTGGAAAATCCAATCATGTATTCAAAACCAGACTACACTACATTCAATGTCGACGGAATGGATATACAAATCGCAGTTTATTCTCCAACAGGAAAATTTACAGCAGAGAGCATTACGCCAGAAATGAAAACGATGATGACTGCTCAAAAGAAATTTTTAGGAAAAATTAATTCTACCAAAAAATACACTGTTATATTATACCTTTCAACGATGTCTCAAACAGATGCTAAAGGTTTCGGCGCATTGGAACATCCAACTGCAACAACTGTTGTAATGCCAGAAATGATGTCAAAAGATGAATTGGTAGAACAAATGAAGGACGTAGTTTCTCATGAATTTTTTCATATCGTAACTCCTTTGACTATTCACTCAAAAGAAATTCAATATTTTGACTATAACTCTCCAAAAATGTCTCAGCACTTATGGATGTATGAAGGAGTAACGGAATATTTTGCAAATTTATTCCAAATCAATCAAGGTTTAATTAATGAAGAAGAATTCTATTCTAGAATAGCCGAAAAAATACAAGGCGCAAATGCCATGAATGATAGTATGCCTTTTACGACGATGAGCGCCAATGTTTTGACACAACCTTACAAAGATCAATATCTGAATGTTTATCAAAAAGGAGCTTTAATTGGTATGTGTTTGGACATTTTAATTAGAGAAAAAAGTAATGGCCAAAGAGGGATTTTAGACTTAATGCATAAATTATCTAATGAATATGGTGTTTCAAAACCATTTAACGATGCAGATTTATTTGGTAAAATCACATCATTAACATATCCTGAAGTAGGTGAATTTTTGACTAAATATGTTTCTGGTTCTACTCCGATTCCTTATTATGACTACTTAGCTAAAGTTGGAATAACCAAAACAACAAAAAGAGTACCTGATGGCATATTTTTGCAAGGACAAGTTCCATTTATTGGAGTAATGAGCGAGCAGGATAAAGAAATTTTCATTGTTCCAAATAAGGAATTACATGTTTTCTATACGACATTAGGCTTAAAAGCCTTGGATGTAATTCTTGCTGTTAATGACAAAGCTTATTCTTATGACAATATTTACGAATTGATTACAGACAGTCAAAAATGGAAAGAAAATGATCCAATAACTATCAAAATCAAACGTGATGGAAAGGAACAGACTATTAAAGGAGTAGTCAAATTGCCTTACATAGATAGTGAAGGACTGGAAGCTACTGATGCGTCAAAAGCCACATTGAGAGAAGCTTGGCTAAAAGGATAACTCTAAAAAATTTTTATAAAATCCCAATCTAAAATTAGATTGGGATTTTTTTTTAAAATTCATTCTCACTAAAACAATTCATTCCAACAATTTTCTTTATTTTGCGCCAAAATAGACAAAACTAAAAAATAGCATACTTATATATTCAAGAGCTGCTTTTTTTACATTCCCAAAAAAACAAATTTATTACCCATGAAAAACTCAATTATTGCTTTTGCTTCCTTACTTTTTTTGGTAGCATGTAACAAAAATGAATCTAATAAAAATCTGCATATTACAGGAAATATTAAAGGGCTAAAAGAAGGAACTTTATACATTCAGAAATATACTGATTCTGCTCTTGTCGCAATAGATACCATCAAGATTGACGGACAATCAACATTTGAAAGTAACCTTGATTTAAAATCACCTGAAATGCTATATTTATATCTAGATAGAGGTGTTACCAATTCTCTTGACAACAACATCATGTTTTTTGCTGAACCAGGCACCATTAATATTGAAACTAATTTAGATTCATTCATAGCTGGCGCAAAAATTACAGGTTCTAAAAATCAAGAATTATACGAAGAATATAAAAAAATAAACTCTCGTTTCAATGACGAAAATCTAACTCTGATTGAACAAAAGTTTAAAGCAATGAAAAATAATGATACTAAAAAAATTGACAGTATCGCAGCTGCACAGGATAACAATATCAAACGTAAATATCTTTTTGCAACTAATTTTGCTGTAAATAATAAAGATCATGAGATTTCGCCTTATATCGCTTTGGCTGAAATCTATGATATCAACGTTAAATATTTGGACACTATTCAGAAGTCAATGACACCAAAAGTAGCCAACTCATTCTATGGCAAAAAATTGACCAAGTACGTAAACGACATCAAAAAAAGTGAAACAGTTAAATAAGTTTTACTTCCAAAAAAACTAAGACCGTCTAAAAATTTAGGCGGTTTTTTTGTGATCTAAAGTATTTATTAGGGCGAGACAGCAATCCAATAAAAGGGCAAAAATTCATTTGTGCATATACGTCCTTTTATTGGATTGCTGTCGGGCTATTCGGGCTACTTCGGTAGCTTCCTACTATCCCTCTCGCAAACCAAATCAACCCTGCACTTACATAAAACTTTTTCTTGAAAACAAATCGAAAAAAAGGCTAAAACAAAAAAACCACCTAACAAATGTTAGATGGTTTTACTCAGAGCCGATAGAGGGACTCGAACCCACGACCTGCTGATTACAAATCAGCTGCTCTAGCCAGCTGAGCTACATCGGCGTCTCAATATGTTTTGTAATGATTTTCAATTTTAATAAAAAACCATCTATTTTTATTAGATGGTTTTGGAGCCGATAGAGGGACTCGAACCCACGACCTGCTGATTACAAATCAGCTGCTCTAGCCAGCTGAGCTACATCGGCGTCTCATTACGGGTGCAAATATAAGTCGGTATTTCGTTTTTCCAAAATAAAAACTAACTTTTTTTGCCCTTTTTTTTACTACAAATCGTTGATTTTAGCAATCAATTGATTAGCAGTTTGTTCCAATTCTACATTTATTTGTTTGAAATGTGCTTTTTTGTTTTCAACGTTTTTAGCGTTCACTTTAGTAATTAAAGTATCAAAAGCAGCAATAGCTTCGTCAATTAATGCATTCGTTTCATCTGTAGGTTTTCCTGTTGTAGAAATCTCAAACAAGTAAACTGCTTCAATAATATCTCCTAATACGTAGTTGATGTCTTTCTTTAAATTCTTAACGTTTGCCATTTTATATTTATTTAATTTGCGTTTGCAAAAGTACACATAAACTTTCTATTCTCAACTATGAATTTGTCATTAAAATACTGTCTATCATAAACCAAAACAAAACTAACATAGCTGTGTAATATAAAAAGTTTATATCTACGAAATGTAAACTTCTAAAATTGATGCTTTCCCTTTCAGATTATAAGATTTCATAGCGGCTGGGATCAGAACCGTATCGCCTTTTTTGTATTGATACACTGAACCTTCATATTCTAATTCAAAAGAACCCTCGATACACATATATACCGCAAAAGACAATCCTGAATTTACCACTGATTTTTCATTCTCTAATGGAATAAAATTGGTTGTAAAGTAAGGACAATCCACAACCACATTTGACTTATCAGTCTCTTTAGTGTACTCTTTATATGTATTAACTTTTTTATAATTAATCGCATCCAAGGCCAAATCAACATGCAATTCTCTTGTATTTCCTTGCGCGTCTTTTCGATCAAAATCATATATACGATAAGTAATATCAGATGTTTGTTGAATTTCGGCAACTACTAATCCTGCTCCAATAGCATGAACAGTTCCTGTTTCCAGGAAAAAAACATCTCCGGGTTTTGCTTTTACTGTGTCAAGAATATCAATTAGTGTCTTATCATTTAGATGCTTTACGTATTCATCTGCACTGGAATCTTCTTTGAAACCAACAATTATTCTAGCATCATTATCAGCTTGCATAACGTACCACATCTCGGTTTTACCAAAAGAATTGTGGCGTTTTTTTGCCAACTCATCATTAGGATGTACTTGGATTGACAAATCTTCACGAGCATCTAAATATTTGAAAAGCAATGGAAATTGTTTTCCAAATCTTTCATGAACTGCTGTCCCCAGAATTTCGTTTGGGTATGCATCAATCAGCTCTGTCAAGGATTTTCCTTTATATTCACCATTGGCAACGATACTTACATCGCCTTCAACAGTAGAAAGTTCCCAACTTTCTCCTGTGATATTTGAAGTAATTGGTTTATTTAAAACTGTTTTTAACTTTTCGCCACCCCAAATTCTTTCTTTTAAGATCGCGTTAAACTGTAATGGATAATTTTTTGAACTCATATTTTTGTGTTTACTAATTTCTAAATTATTCTTATTGTTGTAATTTTCTAATCGCGTCTAGTGCTTTCGAAATATGACCTTTAGCTTTCATATTATCAAAAATCATTATAATAGTTCCCGTTTTATCAGTAACATACGTTACTCTGCCTGGTATCAAACCAAACAAACTTGACGGTACACCAAATAGATTTCTAAGATTTTTATCTGAATCTGATAAAAGAATAAAAGGCAATTTATATTGCTGTGTGAATTTCTGATGAGAAGCAACGCTATCGCTACTGACACCAATTACTTCGGCACCAAGATCTTTGAAATCTTCATATTGATCCCGAAAAGTACAGGCTTGAGTTGTGCAACCAGGGGTATTATCTTTGGGGTAGAAATAAATAACTAATGGCTTTTTGCCAATTAGATCCTGACTATTGAAATCATTTCCATTAGTATCTTTTGCAATAAAATTTGGAATTTTATCTCCTATATTTAGTCCCATTATTCTCCTTTATAAGTTACAAAATTGCGTGGTGTTTCATATAAAACTACTTCTAAATCGAGTTCAGGCTTTACTTTTTTCCTTATTTTATTCCAAATCACAACCACAATATTCTCAGCCGTAGGATTTAAATCCTGAAATTCCGGCACATCCAAATTCAGATTTTTATGGTCAAACTGATCTTCAACTTCTTCTTTGATAATATCAGTTAGAAACTTTACATCCATAACATAGCCCGTTTCTTTATCAATTTCGCCAGTGACACTTACAATCAATTCGTAATTGTGTCCATGAAAATTGGGATTATTGCATTTACCGAAAATGGCATCATTTTGTTCAAAAGTCCAATCCTTTCTATATAAACGATGTGCGGCATTAAAATGAGCTTTTCTGGATATTGTTACTCTCATAAGTGGGGGTCAAAATTTTTAATTGTATTAAAAAAATTAATTATTTTGTTCTAATGCATGTTCTTCTAAAAAATGATAAAACTGATCAAATATAATTTTGAACCAAACTGTATAATCCTCCGGATTTAAAAGCATATCATTTTTTACATCTTCAATTTTCATCCATTTCCAGGCTTCAACCTCCTCTGTGTTAATGTTTGGTTCCTCGTTATAATAACCAATCATTACGTGATCAAGTTCATGTTCTGTCAAACCATTATCAAAAGGCGCTTTATAAATAAAATGAAAAAGCTCTTTTAACTCGGTATTAAAACCCATTTCTTCAAATAATCTGCGATTACCAGCCTGAATATTAGTTTCGCCATCACGCTGATGACTACAACAAGTATTGGTCCATAACAAAGGGGAATGGTATTTTTGATGCGCTCTTTGTTGAAGCATAATCTCATTTTGATTATTTAGAACGAAAACTGAAAAAGCACGATGTAAAATAGCTTTTTTATGTGCTTCTAATTTTGGCATCAAACCAATTTGTTGATCCAATTCATTTACTAATATTACTTTTTCTTCTTCCATATTATTTATTGATAGGACAAAAGTACAAAAAAGATAGCTTTATAAAGGCTTAAACATTTTTCATAATTTCCATTTTATCTCAGCATTAGTAATGTCCTGAAGTCTTAAAATTTTCAAAATACAGAATCATTAACTTCAAACTTCTGTTACATTTGATATAAAAATTTCAACAAATGAAAACACCCCCCATTTTTGGTATTTTTCTACTTCTGTCGTTTTTTGCTTTTCATGCATGTGGACAAAATAAAGAAGTGAAAAACAATTCAATGACCTCAATTGAAACCAATCAGAGCAAACCAAAAAATCCTTATTATTCCCATACCAACACTACAAAACTCAATTTAACCGATGCAGAGTGGAAAAAAATTCTGCCAGAAGATGTCTATTTAGTTTCCCGAAAAGCAGATACCGAAAGACCTTTTACCGGAAAATATTGGAATACAGATGTAAAAGGAACTTATTATTGTGCTGCTTGTGGCAATCTTCTTTTTCGATCAGGAGCCAAATTTGCTAGTAGTTGCGGCTGGCCAAGTTTTTTTGAACAAGAAAATAAAAAAAGTATCGTTTTTAAAGATGATAATTCATTAGGAATGGAACGAATTGAAGCCTTATGCGGAAGATGTGGCGGACATTTAGGCCATTTATTTGATGATGGTCCTGAGCCAACAGGAAAACGATATTGCATGAATTCTATCGCGCTGGATTTTATACCAGATGCTAAACATTAGACTGATTATTATGTGATTATCAGTTTAAAAAATGCATTAACCTTTGACTCTGACTTAAAAATATTTATCATGAAAACTTTATTTTTAACTTGTTTACTAATAACCGGAACTTTATTTTCTCAAAACAATACTAAAACTAAAAATATGACACAATCTAATTTTGAAACCATAACTCTTGGAGGAGGCTGCTACTGGTGTGTAGAGGCTGTTTACGAAAATTTAAAAGGAGTAAAATCTGTTGTATCTGGATTTTCTGGAGGAAGAACAGCTAACCCAAGCTATGAAGAAGTTTGTTCAGGAACTACCGGTCACGCCGAAGTTGTTCAAATTACTTTTGACAAAACCGTAACAAACCTAGATGAAATTTTCAAAGTATTCTTCACTGTTCATGATCCAACAACTCTTAATCGACAAGGTGCTGATAGAGGAACACAATATCGTTCTGTCATTTTTTATAATAATGAAGAACAAAAAAAAGAAGCTCAATCGATCATTGCAGAGTTACAGAAAGCAAAGGTTTACGAAAACCCAATTGTCACTACCATAGAACCTTTTACAAAATTTTATAAAGCTGAAGATTATCATCAAAACTATTATGCCAATAACAAAAACCAACCTTATTGTCAAATGGTTATACAGCCAAAATTGGAGAAGTTCGAAAAAGTTTTTAAAGACAAATTAAAAGCAAGGACCCATTAGTTAAATACGATTATCGAAACGAATCCTTCAAAACACATTTGAAGGATTTTTTATATCAAAAGCTAAAAAATCTTTCAAATGAACGTTAAAGCAATGGAAGGATTACCCACAGAATTTTTAAATTTTAAAAAAATATTATCGCAATCGAATGATTTAGAAATCAGCCAGATTCTGATTGAAAAAGAGAGTGCAGAATATGGAGCTTGTTCCTTTGTTCTCAATAAAAAAAATATTCGATTTCGAAGTGCCAAAATAACACCAACCAAAACCGGTCAATTTGTAACTTTATGGAAAAGGATAAATCAAGGGCCAATTCAGCCTTTTGACAATTCAGATCCAATAGATTTGTTTATAATAAGCGTTCGAAAAAACGATTCCTTCGGATTATTTGCCTTTCCAAAAGCCGTTCTGATTGAGAAAGGAATTGTTTCGGAAAAAAAAGAGGGTAAGCGAGCCATTCGCGTTTATCCAGCTTGGGATCTAACAACAAATAAACAGGCACAAAAAACTCAAAAATGGCAGTTGGATTATTTTGTAGAAATACCGCTAAATGAAACTATTGATTTGGACCGAATAAAATTACTTCTTGATTTAAAATATTAGAATATGCTTCTACCTTCGTATCGTAAAAAGCAAAAAAAATATCACTGGGAAATATCAAGAACGATAAGCTTCGATTATTAATTCAAACTTTGTTTCACTCAAAATAAACTTCGCACCATTTTAAAAAACAAATCGGAATTTAACTTATTAAAGTCAAATTCCGATTTTCTTTTATAACACAATTTTGCAGTGTTCTATAATGCTTATTTATTAGTGAGATAACTCTACTGAATAATATTTTACAGCTGCACGAACTGCTGTATCATCTGTTTGAGGATTACATCCAATAGTGAAGTAATTATCAAATACTCCCCAGTTTTCATAATTTATACCAGAATAAACTTTTTTCTCACCATCAACATTAACTTCCATTTTTCCTTCAGAAATTGTAATTTGAATAGTGAACTTATCAAAACCAACACTGTTTTTAAATGTAAATCCATCGTCATCAATCCAGTTTTCATCTTTTAATAGATCGTTTCCAGAAATTTTTGGATTTACAGGTCTTTTTGATCTTAGTTTTATATATCCATTATCCCAATATACCTTTAAAATTGCTGGAGCATTTTTATCTTTTGCCCCAATTAAGTTAACTTGCTCTTCTTTAAGTCTTCCACCAATTTGAAGAAAAATTATTCTTGGATATTCATTATTTTTTCTGGAAAGATCACCCATTTTCAAGGTTGCTTTCAATTTGGCACCATTTCTAAAAGTCCAACCTGCATCACCACCAAATGCATTTTGTTCTTTCAATTCGGTTTTCATTATAGGCTTACCAACAGGTTTTAGCGCTGGAGTGAAAAAAAACACCAAAGATTTGTCTGTTGGATCATTATACATATACTTTTGGATGTCTAAGTTTTCACTATAATCTAAAAGTTTTTGACCTTTAAATGATGTTACTGCACCTTCTGGGATAACTAATCTCCATTGAGAAAAATCTATTTTTGGTCCTTTTTGACCATAGGAACTAAAACTAACAGCGGTAAACAATACTACTACTAGATAAATACTAATCTTTTTCATTCTTCAATAATTATAGGTTATAAATGTATAGAGGCTAATTGTTTATAAGGAAATTTTCATCGAAAATCATCATAAAAAAATTAAAAAATGATCTTTAATAATCATAAAATAAACATTAAGAATCCTTTATTGTAATCGGTTACAAAAGTTGCCTTTTTTTTTCACTTTTACAATTTTTTTCCAAACGTTTTTTATTAAATTAAACGAAAACAGATCTGAAAAATCTCTTAAAAAAATAATTACTTAAAAAACATTTGTTATTATTTAGATATCATCAAAAAAATGATTTACAGAAAGATTCAAAACATAAACAATCAGCTTACAACATTAAAAAACAACTAATTATCAGTGCTTATAATTTTTATCTGATTTAAAACAAAAAAATATATAGTTTTAACTTTCTTTGCATCCTCAAAAAAAGAAAAAATGAAAGCACTTACTTTCTCTAAATTCGGCAACTCGGATGTACTCGAATATATTGACACTCCAAATCCACAATTAAAAAAGGATGAAATTTTAGTAGAAATGAAAGCCATCGGATTAAACTTTGCCGATGTGTACCGACGAAAAGGAAATTATCATCTTAAAGGAAATCCACCATTTATTGCCGGCTATGAAGGTGCTGGAATTGTCGTTGATACTAATTGTAATTCAGAATTTAAAATTGGAGACAGAATCGCTTTTGCTGATGTTCCTTTTGCTAATGCCGAATTGGTTGCAGTAAATGTAAATCATGCACTTCCCTTACCTGAAGCTATTTCTTTTGAAACTGCAGCTTCTATATTATTACAAGGTTTAACAGCACATTATCTGGCTACAGACAGCCACAAAACTGCAAAAGGTGAAACCATTTTAATTCACGCTGTTGCTGGAGGAGTTGGTCAATTTTTAACACAAATCAGCAAACTTTTAGGCGCGAATGTTATTGGTTTGACCTCAACATCAGACAAGGCAAAAGTCGCTATTGAACAAGGCGCTGATCATGTATTTCTATACAATGAAGATTGGAAATCGGATATTTTCAAAACGATTTCAAATGGTGTTGATGTTGTTTATGACAGTATTGGGAGTACCCTAATGGACAGCTTTGAAGTCACTAAAGAATGTGGTCAAGTCGTTTTCTTTGGAATGGCGGGAGGCGATCCAGAATTTATAAATCCAAGAATGTTAATGGATACTTCCAAAACTTTAACTGGAGGAGATTTGTGGAGCTATTTAAATTCAAAAGAAGAAAGAATCAAAAGAGCCAACCAATTATTTGATTGGATTATCGAAGGAAAAATTAAAGTTGCTCCTCCGACTTCTTTCCAATTATCCGAAGGAAAACTGGCACATGATT
>NZ_DATIDY010000125.1:0-4472 GCF_035456085.1 Flavobacterium sp. | reverse complement strand
AAAAGTTCCGGAGTAGTGATGGATTGCGATTTAAATATTACCTTAGCCATTGCTTGTTTTTTGTGCAACTCTAAGATACTATTTTAGATTAAAAACAGCAAAAAAAAAGGCTGCCCTTACTTTTTGGACAGCCTCTTTTTTTGAACAAATTAAAAGGTAATTATCCTGCTATCTCAAATTCCTGTTTTTGCAGGTCACTTGGCAGAATATTGTGGTATTTTTTAAAAGCAGCAGAAAATTTACTGGTATTCTCGTAGCCGAATTTATAGGAAATCTCTTTTATCATAAATTTGTTTTCAAGAATAAGTTCTTTGGCCTGTAACATTTGTTTTTCCTGAAAATATTTATAAATTGGTTTTCCAAAAAACTGCTTAAATTCAGATTTTAGCTTAGTTTCTGAGATTTTAAATTTTGTTGAAAGTACCTCGATACCGGGAAATTTATCAAATAAATTATTAATTAAATAGTTTTCAACTTGGTTAATGATGAATTTATCCTCATAGTCTATCGTAATATAAGATTCTGTAACCTTTTGTTCCTTACAAAGCCTGAAGAAATCAAAAATAAGATTAATCGTTGAGAATTTGAGTTGTAGAAAGTCTATAGGAGCTGCCTCGCCATAAATGTTCATAACATCGTCAAAATGGCTAAAATTTTTAAGTACTTCTTCATTACCTTTCAAAGGCCACGCAATATAGGGCTTATCTGAAGCAATAAAGTTGGCAAGACCTCCTTCCGAGAAAAGTGTATTCTGTGCCAAATTGCGTTGCAGCCATTCATCATTAAAATACAAGGTAATATATTTGTTGTCTGAACCTTTAAAATTCAAATCGCAGTTCCGTTCTTTTGGTTTAAAGAATGTCCAGTTATAGTTTGAAAAACAAAGTTGTTTTTCACAAATTTTTTCATCAATAGTTACTTGCTTTGAAATGTGATTCAGGCTTAACATGTAGTAGCCGTTATCTTCTATCTTCTTCTCTTTTGGATCATCATAAACAAGATCAAATGCAACATTGGTTTTATACTTCATTTTAGAGTAAATAATCCAACACCCTTCCTCAAGATTCTGATAACTGAAACCTCCCGAGCAAAAAGGCGTATTCGCATAAATGCTTTGTCTTTCTTTATTATGATTCATAAATGGGTATTTGGCAAAACTTTCCACCAAGTCCTTAGGAGATTTGTTGCTGTAAGGGAGATGATAAAATCCATTACTGTATGTAAAAAAGTACTGTTTGAACTGGTTAAGCCAGCTCTTCAAATTAATTAGAAGCATAAAAGGGTAAATAGGGGTCGGCAAATATAATATTAATTTGATAACTTTTGTATTTGGGCCTTGGTCATTTTCTAGCAGTGTGGAAGTCTCTGTGCACGCCGTGTTGATAGGAAATGTTAGCAATTTTCAAGGGAGTCTATCGTGAGGTAGAATCTGAAATAAGCCGTCAATAAAAGTGAGGTTCTGATGCACAGAAATCTAATATAAGGTTTACTTTTAGAGCTGCTTATGTAGCTCCATTTCTCAACGTTGTCGGGCTATCCATGCAGTTCGGTGGCTTATTTCTATTCCTCACGTTACCGCATCATGTTTTTGGATGTTTAAGAATGTTTGTTTTACGAACTAAATTTAGAATCAATGGCTTAATCAAATATCATTTTTGTTAATAATTTAAGCTTTCCGTTCCTTAAAAAAACCTAAATTTGAACCTCCACCATTTTGAATTTGAACACTTTTTATTATTCATAAAATCAATATTTTAGGATAGTAAAGGACTGGAAAAATGGAACTTTAATTTTGCTTTTTAGAAACTATGTACTTAATATTCGATACCGAAACTACTGGATTACCTAAGCGTTGGGATGCGCCCATCACCGACTCAGACAACTGGCCTCGCTGTATACAAATCGCTTGGCAGTTGCATGATGAAATGGGAACACTTATCGAGCATCAGGATTATTTGGTGCAGCCAGAAGGGTTTAATATTCCTTATGATGCTGAGCGTATTCACGGTATTTCAACCGAATTGGCGCAACACGATGGAATTCCGTTGATGGAAGTTTTGGAGAAATTCAATACTGCATTAGGCAAAGCCAAATTTATCGTTGGGCAGAATTTAGGATTCGACGTGAATATCATGGGAGCCGAACTGCACCGAATGGGAGTTAATTCGCCAATGAGTTCAATGCCTGTTTTGGATACTTGTACCGAAGTAACAGCTTCGTTATTAAAATTACCTGGAGGTCGTGGAGGAAAATTCAAATTGCCTACGCTAACTGAATTACATAGTTATTTATTTAATGTTCCTTTTGCGGAAGCGCACAACGCAACTGCCGATGTTGAGGCAACTACACGTTGTTTTTTAGAATTAGTTAGAAGAGAAATTTTTACTAAAGAAGAACTGGATGTTCCAGCTTCTTATTTCAAAGAATTCCAAGCCAAAAACCCACAGGAAATTCAACTTATTGGATTAAAACATATTAATCTAAAACAAGCTTCTGATAAAATCCGTGAGCAACTAAAAGCAATAGCATCAGATGGCAAAGAAGTTGTTATTTCCGATTCGGATAAGCATGATTTAAAAGAAGCCAAGTTTGCCCATTTGCATAATCACACACAATTTTCGGTATTGCAATCGACTATCGGAATTGGGAATTTGGTTTCGGCTACCGCCAAAAATGGAATGCCAGCTGTTGCAATGACCGACACAGGAAACATGATGGGAGCTTTCCATTTTGTGAGTGCGGTTATGAATCATAATAAATCGGCTTCCGCCAAAAATAAAGCTTTGGTTGAAGAAGGTGCAGAACCAACCGAAACAGAAATTAAACCTATTGTAGGTTGCGAATTCAATATTTGTGACAACCATTTGGACAAAACCAAAAAAGACAATGGTTATCAGGTAGTTTTATTGGCTAAAAATAAAAACGGCTATCATAATCTGGCCAAAATGGCTTCGATTGCTTATGTGAATGGTTTTTATTATGTGCCAAGAATTGATAAAACCATAGTCGAAAAATACAAAGAAGACATCATGGTTTTGTCTGGGAATTTATACGGAGAAATTCCAAGTAAAATTCTGAACATCGGTGAAAACCAAGCCGAAGAAGCTTTGATTTGGTGGAAAGAACAATTTGGAGATGATTTTTATCTCGAAGTCATGCGCCACAATCAGGAAGACGAAAATCGTGTTAACAAAACATTGATTGAGTTTTCGCAAAAACACAATGTCAAGCTTATTGCTACCAACAATACTTTTTACCTTAATAAAGAAGATGCCAACGCACATGATATTTTGCTGTGTGTAAAGGACGGTGAAAAACAAGCTACACCAATTGGTCGTGGCCGTGGATATCGTTATGGATTACCAAATCAGGAGTATTATTTTAAATCGGGAGAAGAGATGAAAAAACTCTTTTCTGATTTGCCGGATGCGATTATCAATATTCAGGAAATTGTAGATAAGGTCGAAATTTACTCATTATATAGAGATGTATTACTTCCAAAATATGATATTCCAGAAGAGTTCATCGATCCAGAAGATGAAAAAGACAATGGAGTTCGTGGAGAAAATGCCTATTTGCGTCATCTTACTATGGCTGGTGCCAAAAGAAGATATGGAGAAATAACCGAATCTATTCAGGAACGTTTGGATTTTGAATTACTTACGATTTCGAATTCAGGTTATCCGGGTTACTTTTTGATTGTACAGGATTTCATCGCCGAAGCCCGAAAAATGGATGTTTCAGTAGGGCCGGGGCGTGGATCGGCAGCAGGTTCTGCGGTGGCGTATTGTTTAGGAATTACTAATATTGACCCGATTAAGTACGATTTGCTTTTTGAGCGTTTCCTGAATCCTGATCGTGTGTCCATGCCCGATATTGATATCGATTTTGATGACGAAGGCCGTGGTCGCGTAATGGATTATGTAATTAATAAATACGGAGCGAATCAGGTGGCGCAGATTATCACTTATGGTAAAATGGCGACCAAATCGGCTATTCGTGATACGGCTCGTGTATTGGATTTGCCATTATTTGAAGCCGATAGGATTGCCAAATTAATTCCGGGGATGATGCCGTCCAAGTGGAATTTGGCGCGTTTCCTTTCTGAGTCTGAAGATGAAGTAAAAAAAGCATTAAAAGGGGCTGATGAATTTGAACTTGTAAAAGAATTAATTGCCATTGCCAATGAAGATGATTTGGCCGGAGAAACCATTCAACAGGCGAAAATTCTTGAAGGTTCGATGCGAAACACCGGAATTCACGCCTGCGGGGTAATTATCACTCCATCGGATATTACGAATTATGTTCCGGTAACCACAGCCAAAGATTCGGATTTATATGTTACCCAATTTGACAACTCCGTTGCCGAAAGTGCAGGACTGTTAAAAATGGACTTCTTGGGTCTGAAGACCCTAACACTGATTAAAGACACCGTAAAATTGGTAAAGTACAGAACCGGTATTCAATTGGAC
>NZ_DATIDY010000124.1:0-14837 GCF_035456085.1 Flavobacterium sp. | reverse complement strand
GATAGAGCATTTCAGGTATGTAGGCTCCCCCAAATTCTCCGTAATAGCCTTTTTCGTTGACGTTGTAACTCATTTATTTTTATTTTTATTTTGTGTACAGACGCGATTTATCGCGTCTCTTAATGTTAATTATCTTTATTTGACGAGACGCGATAAATCGCGTCTGTACATAATTGTATGTTTTTTAATCCCGGTTCAATTTCAAATTTACTATTTACATCAATGGCATAAACGGGTAAATTGGTTTTTAAAATTTCTTTTACAGCACTCATTTCCTCAATTCCAATTCCGCCACTGAGGAAAAATGGTTTGGTAGAAGGATAGTTTTCTAATACTTTCCAGTCGAAAGTAGTTCCATTTCCACCAGGTAATTTTCCTTTGGTATCAAAGAGAAAATAATCACAAACCGGTTCGAAGGGTTTTAATACTTCAAAATCAAAGGTATCTAAAATTGAAAAAACTTTTATGATTTCAATCTCTTTTGGCAGTACTTTTTTTAAGTTTTCACAAAAATCAACCGATTCGTTACCATGAAGCTGAACTGCCTGTAAATCATATTTTTCAGCTTTTGTTAGAATTTCTTCCGAAGTGGCATTGACAAAAACGCCTACTTTTTTAATTGATTTGGGCAATTCTGGAATAATTCCGTCAAAATATCGAGCTGATTTTTCCCAGAAAATAAATCCCATATAATCGGGTAGGAGCGAGCCTACTTCGAATATATTTTCAGGATTTTTCATGCCGCAGATTTTGAGTTTCATTTTTATTTGTTTTGCGCGATGAACCACGAGCCATGGGCAATCGGCATTGGGCAATCGGCCCAGAGCCTAAAACCCATGGCTCAAAGCTTACAGCTGATTAATAAATTCCGTTGCCGCTTTGCCAGCATTATCCGTTTTCATAAAGTTTTCTCCAATCAAAAATCCTTTGTAGCCGTAAGGTTTTAGTTCGTTGATAGCTTCAATTGATGAGATACCGCTTTCGGAGACTTTTACAAAATCATTTGGTATTTGGTCAGCCAATTGTTTGCTAAAATCCAAACTTACTTCGAAAGTCTTTAGATTTCTGTTATTTACTCCGATCATATCTAATGTTGGCATGATAGATTTTTCTAATTCTTGCTGGTTGTGAACTTCCAATAAAACTTCTAAGTTTAAACTTTTGGCAAATTCAGATAAGGATTTGATTTCTTCTCTTGTCAAAACGGCTGCAATAAGCAGGATTAAATCGGCTCCGTGGGCTTTGGCTTCTAAAATTTGGTATTCGTCGATGATAAATTCTTTTCGTAAAAGCGGAACATTTACCGAAGCTCTTGCTAATAATAAATCATCCAAAGAACCACCAAAATATTTTCCATCGGTTAAAACTGAAATGCCGCAAGCTCCAGCATTTTCATATCCTTTTACAACTTCTTCAACAGTAAAACCATGATTGATAACTGATTTTGAAGGGGAACGGCGTTTGTGTTCGGCAATAATTCCTGTGTTGCTATTTCTTAAATTTTGACTTAAAGAAATGGTCTTTTTTCCAAAGAAAACGGAAGATTCCAATTGTGAAACCGGAATGATGGATTTTTTAAGAACAACTTCTCTTTTCTTGTCGATTATGATTTTATCTAAAATATTCATTTTATTTATTTTCTTTTAATAACTAACATTTGGTTTCCGTTTTTTTGAAATTCATAGTCTGAAGATTCAATATTTACGGTGAAATCGGTTTTAAAATGGGCAATTATATCATCTAAAACTTCTGATTTCAAAGCGTTTAAATTCACTATCGGAAATATTCTTATTTCTTTGCAGATTCTCAACATTTCTGTAATTGATTCGAGATGAAAATCCAATCCCAATTGTGAATACAGAATTAAGAAATGAGAACTTAAACCCAAATCAAATTCGAGTGGTTCGTATTTTGTTGCATTTGGCAATTCGTGGTAAACATAGCGTTGTTGTTCTTTTCCCAATTCAAAGTCATTAGCAAAGTTAGACATCGCTTCCATGCGAATTTTTTCTAATTCAGCCACGTTTTTGATATTTTTCCAAACAAAATTTTCCTGATTAGCTTTCATTTGCTCAATAACAGTTTCCTTTGTTTCGTTGATCCTTTGTTTCAGTTCACTTTCTGTAAATTGATAGACAGGGTCTAATGAAATTACCGTTTTACCAAGTTTTGCCATCTGTGAATTAAAACTTGCAGGGCCATCTCCAAAACTGATAATTTTTCCTTTTAAATCGGAATCTGTCAGTTTGAATATTTGGATGTATTCTTCTAAAGTCCGTCCCCAAGGAACTACATTTTTTAATTCAAAAGCCATGACTTTGCTATTTACTTAATTCTTTCAATTTATTCAATGCCGAAAGAGCTTTTCCAGAGAATAAACTCTCTTTGGCTAATTCAAAACTTTCTAAAAGAGGAATTCCATTTACAGTAGAAATTGCCATTGCCGCATTGGCACAGACTACATTATTCTGACCTTCGGTTCCTTTTCCAGAAATAATATTCAAAAACATTTCAGCTGATTCTTCAATTGTTTTTCCGCCTTCAATTTCGCTTTGTAACAATTGTCTAACACCAAAATCTGAAGGATTTAACATACCTTCCTTAGTACTGCTTATTATTTTTGTTGGTCCTGTCAGCGATACTTCGTCATATCCATCAAGAGCGTGTAAAATAATATAATTGACATCTGTATTTTGATATAAGTAGCCATACATTCTAGCCATTTCAAGATTAAAAACCCCCAACAATTGGTTTTTAGGAAATGAAGGATTTACCAAAGGACCTAACATATTAAAAAAGGTTTTTACACCTAATTCTTTTCTAATTGGTCCAACATTTTTCATCGCTGGATGGAATAGAGGAGCGTGTAAAATGGCGATTCCAGCCTGATCCACACATTTTTCTATAAAATCAGGATCATTGCTGAATTTAACTCCCAATTTTTCCATTACGTTACTTGAACCAGAAATTGAAGAAACCCCGTAATTACCGTGTTTAGCAACTTTTACTCCAGCTCCTGCGGTAATAAAGGAAGCCAAAGTGGAAATGTTAAAAGTATCTTTTCCGTCTCCACCAGTACCAACCAAATCAATGGTGTTGTAAGCAGATAAATCGACACGGACACACAATTCTAACAAGGCTTCACGAAAGCCTGCCAATTCGTCTATGCTAATGCTTCGCATCATGTATACGGTCAAAAAAGCTGAAATCTGGCTTGGATTATAGCTTCCGCTAGAGATATTTACCAATACATTTTTGGCTTCTTCCTTTGAAAGTATTTCGTGATTGATTAATCGGTTTAATATGTTTTTCATTTTTTTATTTGTTTATGTAGAGACGTTGCATTGCAACGTCTCTACCGTAACGTCTTTAAATTTTTAATGTTCATTTCCTTGATAAATCCACATAGGTTCTGTGTTTCCTGCTCGTTCAAAACCATTTTTTTTATAAAAATCAATGGCTTTTCCATCTGCGGTTAACATCTGCATGTGGAAATCTCGATATTTTTCCTGTAATTTTTCTAAAATCATTTTCCCAATTCCTTTTCCTTGGTATTCTGGAAGCACTAATAAATGCGGATAATAGACAGTTAAATGTCCATCTGAAATTGCATTTCCAAGCCCCACTAGTTTTTTACCTTCCCAAGCCGTGATAAGTGTCTCGGAATTCAATAAACCATTGTATAATTGAGTTGGCTTTTCAGCTGAACTCCATTTGTTAGCTTTGTAAAGAAGAAGAACATCGTCAATATTGATATTTTTTGTTTCAGAAATGGTTATATTCATTTTTTTAAGTTGCTAAGATTCTAAGTTTTTATACTTCTAACTCTATTTTCTAACTTCTATTTTCTTTTTAGACATGTATTTCAAATAATCAACAATTTCTTGTGACTGCTGTTTTGTGATTCCAAGTGTTGGCATTTTAACTTTATTTCTGAAAGAAGCCGGATCTACGATATAATCAACCAATTCTTTTTCAATCCAGTATTCAGTTATACTTTTTGGATAATTTAATTCAGGACCCATAGTTCCTCCAATTCCGTTGATAGAATGACAAGTGATGCATTGTTTTTGAAATAAATTATAGCCAATTTCTAATTCTTTATTATCTGAAGGAAACAACTCTTTTGTTGATTCATTCGATGGTTTAAGATGAATTTTTATCAAATTATAAGGCCATTTATAACGAATGTCTTTTTCTGAAACTGATTCATAAACTAAATAAAAAGGATCAGCATTCATCTCATTGCCATCTTTGATTATTTTCTCCCAATTAGAACCTTTTGGTGCCTCTATATCCTTAAAAGCTAAAAAAGGTTTTGTATTTAAAAACAATTCCAAAGGCATTTCAGGTTTGTAACCATCGATGCATTCAAATACTATTTTGGTGTTTTTGATATCAATTTTACTTAAATCAATTTCTTTTTTTAAAACATTCAAAGCATTTACAGCCTGATATTTTTTTGTTTTGTGATAAACAGGATCATTAATAATGGTTATAATCGTGTCCTTTCCTAATTTGTTTTTTGCTTGTAAATCCAATAAATCGATCCCTGTTTCTGGTTGGAAAACAGTAGTGTTTGTGCCTTCGACTTTTTGCTCTTTCTTTTGATTGCAAGAAGAAAGAACAAGAACAGAAAGACAAAAAAGGGTTATATGGATTTTGGTTATTTTCATTTTTTTTGAATTTCAATTGTAGAGACGTTGCACTGCAACGTCTCCCACAATGTTTATCGATTTTGGATTAACGTTTTCACGGTTTAGACGTTGCACTGCAACGTCTCTACGAATTAACCCAATTTTCTAACATCTTTTTTCCATTAGGTGTCAAAACACTTTCAGGATGAAATTGGACACCTCTTACATCATATGTTTTATGTCTTAATGACATTACTTGACCGTTTTCATCAAAAGAGGTTGCTTCTAAAACATCTGGTAAATTTGTGTCAACAACCCAAGAATGGTAGCGGCCTACTTCAAATTCCTTCTCTAATCCTTCAAACAACAATTCATCGTTGACAACAGTTTTTACATTTGTGGCAACGCCATGATATACTTTATCTAAATTTGAAAGTGTTCCTCCATATACTTCTCCAATGGCTTGTTGACCTAAACACACACCGAAAATACTTTTGGTAGCACCATATTTTTGGATAACGGCTTTTAATAATCCAGCTTCATCCGGAATTCCGGGACCTGGAGAAAGTAATATTTTATCGAAATGTGCAATTTCGTCAATATCGAATTCGTCGTTTCTATAAACGGTTACTTCGCAATTTAAATCTTCCAGATAATGCACTAAATTATAAGTGAAGCTATCGTAATTGTCTATGACTAATATTTTTTTCATTTTATTATGTTTTTAAAATTGAAAAATTTAAGGATTTTAATTTTTCAAATGATTATTTTTCCCGAACGTATTTTTCGATAATTATTCGGTCAACGCCTAATTTTTCTACTTTTTCAACTCCTTTTTGAATAAGAGTGTCATTTTTAATTTTTACAACAAATTCAAACGTATTGTTCTCCCAAGCGCGGTTGTTGAAATACTCCAGATGTTCAGTATAAACACTATCTTTTAGTGTATATTTTCCGCCACCGCCGAAGAATACTGCAGTACTGTCTTTTCCGTTATTTAAATCATGATTAAAAAAAGCAAAATGTGTTTCATTTAATATTTTAATCATTTTGGTTTTAGCATTAAAAGTCGAATAAGTTGAATCTTTTTCGGTTGCAGTTGCTGATATTAATCGCCAAGTACCTGCTAAAGGAAGTGTATTTGATTCTTTTTTTGATTCACATGAAGCTAAAAGTAAAACAGCAATTAAAAATAGAACGTAATTTTTCATTTTATTTAGATGTTGATTTTATAATTTAAAGTTAATTCATCTGCACTTTTTCCTCGAATTCCCCAGTTGTGTAACGGTGTTTCAAAAATTGTAATCTCAACATCCATTGGAGTTATCGCTAAATTGGTTTCAAATTTTTCGAATATAAGTTGATAGAGTTTCTTTTTAGATTCAACACTTCTTCCTTCAAAAGCGCTAATTTCTATAATGGTATGTTTTGATGTTCTTCCTTCGAAATAAATAAAACTATCTTCCTCGATATAAATAAATCGATGCGCCTTTTTTTCTTTTGGGAATTGAAAGGCTTCAAACATACATTCGCTAAGAATTTCAGAAACTTTTTCTTTAATCGGATGAAGATTTTCTCTTATACCAAATATCTTAATTTGTCCCATTTTGATTTAATTAAATGTTTTCGGCCATTTCCAAGGCAGTATTTAAAGCTCTTAATTTATTGTAAACTTCCTGCATTTCGCTTTCTTCATCCGAACTGGCGACAATTCCTGCACCAGCTTGTGAATGCAATTGATGATTTTTGCTCAGGAAAGTTCGGATCATAATGGCGTGATTAAAGTTGCCTTCAAAATCCATGAAACCAATTGCCCCTCCATAGAAATTACGGTTTGTTTTTTCGTAATCTTCGATTAATTGCATTGCTCTGTGTTTTGGGGCGCCACTTAAAGTTCCTGCTGGAAAAGTATCAGCCACTACTTGCATCGTTGTGGCTTCTTCATGTAAATGTCCGGTTACTTTGGAAACCAAATGGATTACATGTGAAAAAAACTGAACTTCTCTGTATTTTTCTACTTGAACACCGTGTCCGTTTCGGCTTAAATCGTTTCGGGCCAAATCGACCAACATCACATGTTCGCTATTTTCTTTTTTGTCTTCAGATAAATTTTTGGCAAGAACAGCATCTTTTTCGTCATCACCAGTTCTTTTGAAAGTTCCGGCAATTGGATGAATTTCGGCTTTTCGGTTTTTTACAATAATTTGCGCTTCGGGCGAAGAACCAAAAATTTTGAAATCTCCATAATCAAAGAAAAATAGGTAAGGGGATGGGTTAATGCTTCGTAAAGCTCTGTAGACATTGAATTCGTCACCTTTAAAACCTTGTGTAAACCTTCTGGATAAAACCAATTGGAATACATCTCCACGGAAGCAGTGTTTTTTTGCCAGAGCCACGTTTTGCTTAAATTCTTCATCAGTTAAATTTGAAAAACCTTCACCTTCTTTGGTGAATTTATAAGAAGCAATATTTCTGGATTGTAAAAGTTGTTCAATTTCAGAAATGTTATTTCTGCCATCTAAGCTATGACAAAATATGAAAGCTTCATTTTTGAAGTGATTAATGGCGATGATATTTTGATACACTGCATAATATACATCAGGAATTGAATTGCTGTTTTCTTTTTTGGCAATTGTTACTTTTTCAAAATAACGGACGGCATCATACGAAATGTATCCGAAAAGTCCATTATTAATGAATTTAAAATTGTTTTTATCCGATTGAAATTGACCTGAGAATTCCTGAATTATCTTCGGGATGTCAGTATTTCCATCAATAGAAATTGTCTCTGAAGTTCCGTCAGGATAGGTTTTGTAAACGGTTTCGTTTTCAATTTTTATCGAAGCTATTGGATTACAGCAGATATACGAAAAACTGTTATCGTTACCGTGATAATCACTACTTTCCAGTAATAAACTATTCGGGAATTTATCTCGGATTTTGAAATAAATACTTACCGGCGTAATCGTATCGGCAAGTATTTGTTTGTAGTTGGTTTGTAGTTTATAAGTTGTCATTCTTTATATGGCTTTGAAAGTTTGTTTGTTTTGAAAATAAAAAAAAGGCTTGTCGTGATGACAAGCCTTTTTTTATTTATAGTTTCAAATAATACTATAGGAGCTTACTTCACGACGTTTGACGTAAATTGTTCCACCACCAAGTATTGTTTGTTATTGTTCTCATATTCTGTTTGTTGTTTTGCAAATATATAAATGAAATTTATTTTGACAAAAATAATGAATGAAAAAAAAAGATAATTTTTTTCGTTTTTTGTTAAATTATAATAGTTAGTATATTAAAACCACGTTTAATTCGAAATCATCATAAATAGTTTTATCTCCCAAATCATCAAAATAGCTGCCTGAACCATATTTAATATCGTACTTAGTTCGGTTTATAGTCAGATTGGCAGTAGCCTTTTTGCCAACTACAACCAAATCAAACTGAATAGAATTTGTAATTCCCTTGATAGTCAAGTCGGCAGTAACGAGATAAGTATTGTTTGGTTTATTTGCAATACTTTTAAATACTAATGTTGCAGTAGTATTGTTTGCCGTGTTAAAAAAATCTTCAGATTTCAAATGGGTTTCCAGCTTTTGTTTGGAACTTCCGGTTTGATCTGTATTTGATAAAGTTGTCATATCTGCGGTAAAACTTCCACCAGTAACTTTTTTGTTTTTAAAAACAAGATAACCATCTTTGAAATTTACCGTTCCTTCATGTTCGCCAGTGATTTTTTTCCCAACCCACTTAATGATACTTTTGGAAGTATTAATTTTATAGGTTTGTGCAATTCCTACCTCAAATGAAAAAAGAAGTAATAAAACAAGACTAAGTGATTTTAAGTTTCTCATAATTTCCTGAATTAAATTAATATAAAAAAGTGAAGTCGATGTCTTTAAGGGAAAAATGAATCAATGAATTAAAGATTTTTACATCTGAACGAATATAAATCCTACATAAAGTTAGTTTAAATAAATGTATTTTACTTATTTTCAAAACATTATTTAAAAAAGAAGTGCTTTTTGGGCATGCCCTCGTTATTCAACTTTTGTTTTTTTTATCAGCATTTTGGTAACGAGGTCAGGCTGTCCATTATATCTTTTCTTTCCTAAAGAAGGAAATAAAAGGATGCCATTTCCATCCTTCATGCAAATTCAGTTTCATATAAAACATTTGGTTTTAATACAAAAAAAATACCCCCAGCAATGCTGAGGGTACTTTCCATTAAAAATTCTAAAATTAAAATGTTAAGTTCACTGTCAATTCAAATTCGTCATAGATAGCTTTGTCACCAATGCTTTCGAAGAATGATTTAGAATTGTATTTGATATCGTATTTAGTTCTGTCAACATTGAAAGCTATAGAAGCAGTGTTTCCTTTCACAGTAAGATCAAAAGCAACAGGTTTAGTAATTCCTTTGATAGTTAAATCAGCATTAACACCATATACACCATTTCCTTTATTAGCAATAGTTTTGAAAACTAAAGTAGAAGTTGGGAATTTTTCAGTTCCAAAGAAATCTTCTGATTTCAAGTGACCGTTTAATTTTCCTAAGTATTCACCTGTAAGATCAGTAGCTGTCAAAGAAGTCATATCAACAACGAAATTCCCTCCAGTTAGAACATTTTTTTTGAATACTAAAGCTCCACTTTTGAAAGCTACAGTTCCGTTATGTTGACCAGTTACTTTTTTTCCAACCCAGTTGATGTTACTTTTTGTTACGTCAATTTTTTTGGTTTGAGCAGTTGCTACTACTGTTGATAAAGCTACTACGAATGCTAAAGCGATTGTTTTTAAATTTTTCATGTTTGTTGTTTAAAATATTAATTAGTAATTGATTAAAAATTATAAAGTTATAAATAAGTCTTCTTGTGATTTTCTAACTTTTTTCTGAAATTGTGTAGCATCTTCTTCATGACGATAGCCTACAGTTGCAATTAAAGAAGCGTTAAGGTTTAATTTGTCTAAGCCTAATATTTCGTTTACTTGTGCTGGTACAAATCCTTCCATTGGAGTTACATCAATTTTTAGTTCGGCTGCAGCATTTAGTAAATTTCCTAAAGCTAAATACGTTTGTTTTGATGACCAAACATTTTTAACAGCTGGTTCTAATGTTGAAATTTTAGATTTCATAAAGTCACTGTATCCTGCTAAAGATTCAAGAGGAGTTTCTCTTGTAATACTGATGTTATTTATAAAATCATCTATAGCATCATCTCCAACATTAGTGTCATTTGCGAAAATTAGTAAATGAGAAGCTTCTACAATTTGTGATTGTCCCCAAGCTGCTGGTTGTAGTTGCGCTCTTAGCTCCGGATTTTCTACGATGATTATTTTATAAGGTTGCAAACCGTATGAAGAAGAACTCATACGAATAGCTTCTTTTAATGTATTTAAGTCTTCTGCTGAGACTTTTTTAGTAGCATCAAATTTCTTTGTTGCATATCTCCAATTTTGATTATTCAAAAAATTGCTCATAGTTGTAATTATTTAGTTCGGTATTTTTCTAATAATATATTTAGTTGTTCTAATTCTTCAGGAGTCAAATTGTTGGCAAAAAAATCTGCGTGTCCTTTTACTTTAGGATCTAATTCGGTCAATAAATCTAATCCTTGTTGCGTAATTAAAACTTCAATCTTTCTTCTGTTATCTGGGCAAACATTCCGGGTAACCAATTCTTTCAATAATAATTTGTCTACTAATCGCGTTGTGTTACTCGTTTTTGCTAACATGCGTTCTTGTATAATGCACATATTTGCGGGTTGTCCTTTTTGGCCTCTCAAAATTCGTAATACATTATATTGTTCTCCCGAAATATCATAAGGTTTAAGTATTTCGTTAAAACTTTCAGTAATTACGTTTTCTGTTAATAGTACATTCAAAATGACACTTGTCGGTTTGGTGTACTCAATCGTACTTTTTAATTCATCCTCTATTTTCATTACCAAACGATGTTTATTTGTTGGTACAAATGTAACACTTTTTATATTTGTATATACAAACGTCATGTTAAGTTTTTGTTAATTAAAAAGTTTTACCAAATTAATAAATTGGTTTTTAATATTTTATATTTTAATTGAAATTATAGACAAAAGTTTATTTTATTAAAGAGCCATTGCTTTTAATTCGGTTTCAAGCCTATCAAAGTTTTCTTCGTTTTTGTCAACTATGAAAGGTTTTAATTTATTGCATTCTTCAATCGAACTAAAAAGCATTTTAAAAACGACTTTAGTTTCTTCTTCAGATATATCTTCAAATGTAGCCAATACCTGAAATAATGGTTTTGAATAACGTTTCCACGCTACTAATGAAGGTTTTTCTATTTTAATAAATTCACATTCATTTGTATAATTTCCTTTGTCTGGACCGTGCATAATAAAATTCCATTTTCCGCCTACCCGAAAATCAAACTCATTAAAAGTATTTGTAAATCCAGCAGGACCCCACCATTTTTTGAGATGTTCTGGTTCTGTCCAGGCACGATATACAAGCTCTCTAGGGGCTTTTACAATTCTCGTACTTACAATTTCACTATTTGGGGTTGTCGTAATAATTTCTGTTGCCATAGCTAAATTGTTTTATCATTTATTAAAGTTTTAAAGGCATTAGTAAATTTAATAAATTCATGTTTTGTATTTTCATCTGTAAAATTTCCCTGCTCGTTTATTTTTCCTTTTATCCCTTGAATCAATAAAGTAGTTTCTGGAGTGAAGTTTGCCATAACAGTTCTCATTATCAATTGCAATTCTTCGTGTCCTTTTATTCCGCTTGCAGAGGCAGTTATGAGTCCAATGGTTTTGTCAGTGAAAACTGTTGTAGCGACACACCATTCAATAGCATTCTTTAGTCCACTGGGAATGCTAAAAATATATTCGGGTGTACAAATTAGGATTCCATCTGCTTTTTCAATGTTCTCTCTAAATTCGATTATTTCTGTGGGAGGGAAGGCTGTTGTGAGGTCTGGATCAAAATGCGGAAGTGTTTTTAGGTCTTTAAAAATGTTTAATTCAAAAATGTCTTTGGTTAATGCTGTAAAATGTTGCACTAGTTTTTCATTGGCTGAATTTTTGCTTGCACTTCCTATAAGTACGAATACAGTTATCTTTTTTGTCATTTTATCGGGTATATATAGTTTATTTTTAAAAAGAATTTCACCCAACGTTTTTAATTAAATCAAAAAGCCCTAAAGGTTACTTCAGGGCTTTGAGTATTATAAAAAAGTACTATTATAATTTTACAGTTAAACCAATTCCTGGAGATAAACCAGAAACGCTTCCACCGGCAATCTCTACATATACACCCCATTTCTCATTCCAAAACCAACGTCCACCCACTTGAAGACCGAAATCAACGTCACTGTCATCGTTATCGTTGTCACCAGTGTAAATAGAGTATCCAACATTTGCACCGCCATAGACATCCCAAGCAGGATCAGTAATTCCAAATGCATTATCAAAATAATAATTTCCTTTAACTCCAATATTTACCCAATCTAAATCAAAATTGGTTCCGACACCAGGAGCAATTGTAATATTCTTATGTACAGGAATTTCATAATTAATTCCCAAAAGCCCGAAATTAAGTTCTTTTCTTGCTTGGCCAAAAACGCTTGCAAAACTCAACAATAATGCAAAAACTAATAATGATGTTATTTTTTTCATATTCATAATGTTAAAAAGTTTAACACAAAGATAAATAAAATTTTGTTAATTGTTTAAATATTAGAAAGTTATAAATGATAAATGGTAATTATGTAATTGTTTACGTATAATTTTAAAAATCTTTAATTTAAAGTACTATTTCTAATTCTATCAAAGATAATTTACGATCACAAATATGGGTTCAAAATACAAGAGGGATAGAAGCAAACTACCGAAGTAGTGCGTATAGCCCGACCGCATTAGGGAAAGGGGGCGAATAAGTGCATGGCAGATAAGCCCCTTTTCCTAATGTGGTCTTGCCCAAATGACTTAAATAACTGACGTTATAAGTTTATTGTAAAATGTCAGTTTGTCATATTATATCGGTCAATTTTAGTATAAACTGACAATTTCAGACTATGATTTATATTGGCATAGTCATTGCTTTTTAGTCTTCGAGTTATAAAAATGAGTATACATAAAAATTAAATATATTAAAAATGGGTAAAATAATCGGAATTGATTTAGGTACTACAAACTCTTGTGTTTCTGTGATGGAAGGTAACGAAGCTGTTGTTATCCCTAATGCAGAAGGAAAAAGAACTACACCATCTATCATCGCTTTTGTTGAAGGTGGAGAAATTAAAGTGGGTGATCCTGCAAAAAGACAAGCAGTAACTAACCCAACAAAAACGATTGCTTCTGTTAAACGTTTTATGGGACATACATTTGCTGAAATTACTGAAGAAGCGAAAAGAGTTCCTTATTCTGTAGTTAAAGGTGATAACAATACTCCACGTGTGGATATCGATGGTCGTTTGTATACTCCACAAGAATTGTCTGCAATGACACTTCAAAAAATGAAAAAAACTGCTGAAGACTACTTAGGTCAAACAGTTACAGAAGCGGTTATTACTGTTCCTGCTTATTTTAATGATGCACAACGTCAAGCTACTAAAGAAGCTGGAGAGATTGCTGGTCTTAAAGTAATGCGTATTATTAACGAACCTACAGCTGCTGCTTTGGCATATGGTTTGGATAAAAAAGGAAAAGATCAAAAAATTGCTGTTTACGATTTAGGTGGAGGTACTTTTGATATTTCTGTTCTTGAATTAGGTGACGGTGTATTTGAAGTATTGTCAACAGACGGTGATACACACTTAGGAGGTGATGATTTTGACCACGAAATTATTGACTGGTTAGCTGATGAGTTTAAAGCTGAAGAAGGTATCGATTTGCGTCTTGACCCAATGTCATTGCAACGTATCAAAGAAGCTGCTGAGAAAGCTAAAATTGAATTGTCATCTTCTGCAGAAACTGAAATCAACTTGCCTTATGTAACAGCTACTGCTTCAGGACCAAAACACTTAGTTAAAAAATTAACTCGTGCTAAATTTGAGCAATTAACTGATTCATTAGTTAAACGTTCTATGGCACCAGTTGCTAAAGCATTGAAAAACGCAGGTTTATCTGTTTCTGATATTGACGAAGTTATTTTGGTTGGAGGTTCTACTCGTATCCCAAAAATCGTTGATGAAGTTGAGAAATTCTTCGGTAAAAAAGCATCTAAAGGAGTTAACCCTGATGAGGTTGTTGCAATTGGAGCAGCTATTCAAGGTGGAGTTCTTTCTGGAGACGTAAAAGATGTATTGTTACTTGACGTTACACCTTTATCTTTAGGTATCGAAACTATGGGTGGAGTTATGACTACATTAATTGAAGCTAACACAACTATCCCAACTAAAAAATCTCAAGTATTCTCTACTGCTGCTGATTCTCAACCATCTGTTGAAATTCACGTATTGCAAGGAGCTAGACCAATGGCTGCAGATAACAAAACTATCGGTCGTTTCCACTTAGATGGTATTCCACCAGCACCAAGAGGAGTTCCTCAAATTGAAGTAACTTTTGATATTGATGCTAATGGTATCATCAAAGTTTCTGCAACTGACAAAGGAACTGGAAAATCTCACGATATCCGTATCGAAGCTTCTTCTGGATTGACAGCTGAAGAAATCGAAAAAATGAAGAAAGATGCTGAAGCAAATGCTGATGCTGACAAAGCTGCAAAAGAAAGAGCAGAAAAATTGAACGAAGCTGATTCTATGATTTTCCAAACTGAGTCTCAATTGAAAGAGCTTGGAGATAAATTATCTGACGAAAATAAAACAGCTATCGAATATGCTTTGACTGAATTGAGAATGGCTCACCAATCTCAAGACCTTGAGGCTATCCAAAAAGGATTAGACAATGTTAATACAGCTTGGAAAACAGCTACAGAAAACATGTACGCTCAAGGAGAACAAGCTCAATCTGCTGCTGAGCCACAAGCGCAAGCACAAGGAGACAATGTGGAAGACGTTGAATTCGAAGAAGTAAAATAATTTATTTCTGTGACGTTGTAGAGATGGACTGCAGTCTGTCTTTACCGTTCGAAAACATAATTGATATGAAAACCGAGTCAGAAATGGCTCGGTTTTTTTGTTATATTTACATTGTAATTAGAAAACAAGAAATGGAAAAGTTAATAGTTAAAAATTTTGGACCGATAAAAGAA